>JAICVE010000162.1 GCA_025935475.1 Nitrospira sp.
GAGGATTACGAGCGCGGACATGATTTTTGTCAAACTGGCGGGCGACAACCGCTTCCCGGACTCATGCTCATAGAGGACGCGTCCGGTGTTGAGTTCTTTGAGGAGAATACTGTGGGCGGGCACGCGGCGCCACGGCAACAACTGATCCTCGCTGACCGTATGCAGCTGCCTCGTTTTTCCACTGGCGCGTTTCGCGTGGACGGTTGCAGGGATGAGCAGCACAAGGCACAGCGCCGTCAAGAGGCAAGTGCGCATTCGACGACCGTGAGCAGACAACATGCGTGCGCCTCTCGTTCAGAGCGTAAAGGATTCCCGAACCTTCGTGCCCCGAAATCCGCTATCGATCACCTTGTGAAAAAATCGAAGAAGATCGGCGAGATCGATCCAAAATCCGCAATTGAGACAGCGAGCATAGAGACGCCGGTTCATGAGCGTATAGTGCCGCTCGACCATCATGAAGCCTTTGCACTTGAGACAATCCATCGTTCAAGGAGCCAATAAGGTTGTTATCTGATGCGCTTCATCACCAACGCGAGGCATCCGGCCAGGAGACCGCCGCCGAAAATCGTCGTGGTGAACGACAAGTATGGGCTCGCCCCGGCGCTAGGATGTGCCCCATCGAACAGGTCGCGCACCCCTCCCTGAACCATGAGCACCGACAGGGTGAGAAGCACGCCCATGCCGAACCACCATGAGAAGGATCTCACCGCTGTCCTCGTGAAGGGCAGCCAAAAGGCCGCGCCTGCCGGTCACTTTAGCCGAGGGGTCAGGGACTGTCAAGCTGACAGCGTCGTTTCGACACGGGCTATGGAACGGCCTTGGATGAAGAAGCGGCGGTGGCCGGAACGCGTCCTCCTTTAAGCCCGCGATGAAGAAAAATCGACACTGTCCCGTCGCCATTGTCGGCCGTGACCAGCCCTGGCTCCTCGACCTCGCTGCTCGTCACGCGGTATAACGCAATTGCGAAGGGCCCCGCCTTGGTGCGGTAATTCCTTGGCGGATACTCGAACGTGCCGTCGCCTCGGCCGAAGAGGATCGAGAGATCGCTGGATTGCAGATTGACGATGGCAGCATCAACACGATGGTCCCCGTTAAAGTCCCGAGCCAATCCGAAGTTCGGGCCTGCGTTCGCACCGGAGTCGTGGCCTGCCTGGAACGTCGCATTGCCATTTCCCAGAAATGTTGAAAAGCTGTCTCGCTCCCCGTTGATGACGAGCAGGTCCCGGATGTGGTCGTTGTTGAAGTCTGCAAAACTGACTCCCAACGGACGTCTGCCGGAGCGGTAATCCGTCGGCGACTGAAACGTCCCGTCTCCATTGCCGATCCAAATGGAGACGGCATTGGACATGGGGCCTCCATTCGTGACCACCAGATCGATTTTCTCGTCGCCGTTGAGATCCGACAACGCCACTGAGGTAGGGGTGTCGCCGTATTCATACTGTGCTCCGTGCTTGAATTCACCGTTGCCCTGGCCAAGAAACACCTTGATTTTGTCATTGCGCAAGGCGACGACAAGATCCGCCATCCGATCGCCGTTCAGATCGTCGCTGGCAATCGATACGGGTGTCCGGTGGACGGGGTATTGCGGCCCTTCCGTGAATTTGCCGTCGCCCCTGCCGAACAATACGGCAATTTGATCTCCGCCCGCGCAGGCCAGCACGATATCCGGAAACCTATCAGCATTGAAGAAGCCTGTCGCAAGCGACCGTGGTTCCTGACAGACGTGCAGTTGCACTTGATCGTGAAAGCTCCCATCGCCGTTTCCGATCAGGATCGACAACGTGTTGCTGCTCACATTGGTCGTCATGAGATCAGTCACGCCATCCTGGTTGATATCGATGGCGGTGATGGTGGTAGGGTTCTTGCCGACCTTGTAACTCGCGAAGTAGTAAAAGAGATCGGGCGGGACGTAGGGGTCCTGCTTGGAACACGCGGTGGCCACTCCCATCGCGATGATGCCGGACACGAAAAGCGTCCAGCCGTATCTGGCGGTCATTGGCTGCCGTGCCCACACGCCGAGGCCTCGTCCGTCCCGCAATCGTCGTTGAATCGCCAACTCCTGAAGGGGGAGGTAGTATACCGGCGGTGGGTTTCTCCTGGCAATCAAATGGGCCGCACCCCGGCCCCGATGCCTGACCGCCGACGCAGCGGAAACAGCCCTTTGAAAGTCGGCTCCGGTCTAGGGTAGACTACACTCCTTTTGCAAGGAGGAGTCCATGGGCAATACGTTAAGGGTTGATATCACGATGTACGGGATTGCAGAAGTCCTGCACTGGTGCCATGACCGCAATAAGGGGCGAATCCCTGGGGTGGACACGGCTGGATTTGAAAAGATGAAAGCGCTGCTGGCGGAAAAGCCACAGTCAGGCGATTACTTTACGCTGGATCAGTTTTGGAAGAAAAAAGTGACGATGGATCTCACCGAAGAGGAAGTGGCGCTCATCGACCGTTGCCTCTACGACATTCCGAACCTTGATAACGAACCTTTGCCTCAGATCCGCCACAAATTTTGGCCGCAACAGGCCGCCGCACATTAGCGCTCACTCAGGCCTCGACCTTACTAAGGGACGGTCCGGGGCCTGTGGAGACGCCTTTCGCAGGACTACAGCGTTCCTTCTCCCTTGAGATAGCGCCTGAATCGGTCCATCAGTTCGGCTCCCAACGTCCCCCCCTCCGGCTTCTTGGTCTCTGGATCGGCGAAGTGGCTGCGGATTTCCTGAAGACGTTTTTCAGCCTGTTCGTTGCCTTGTAACCGCTTGGTCTTTTCCAAGGCAGTGTCGAAGGCGTCAAAAGTCAATTCATTGTATCCGAAGGAGCGAATGCGTTTGACGGCCTTCATCATGGCCTGGTTGCGAAAGCCGGTGAGATGCTCGGAGTCGATTTCCTTCAACCCCAGTTTGCGCGCGCGGCGCTCGGCGGCTTTTCGAATGCCGCTCCTGACGAAGTCCGGTGAGGTTTGCAGCCGTTTCCAGGCTTCATCAGTCCAGGCGATTCGTTCTTGCGGGGCGTCCCACAGTTGTACGAGGGTGTGCTCGTCAATTTGCGCCAAGCCCTTTTCCCGTGCCAAGTCTTCCGTGTCACGTTTCAGCATGTCGGTCACGAATTCAATCGCGATCGGCGGCGACTGCTGAAGCTTCTCTCGAAGACGCGCCTGCGCGCCTTCCGTCCAGGGCAATGGAGGCAACGCGGCCTCACGGACATCTCCCAGGGCTTCCACCCGCTCGAAGAGATCCACATTGACTTCCATGTGGCCTCCTTCCTTGGCCACCTCCTCGGCGATCTGCTTAATCATCCCGCGCATGAATTCTGGCACCGTATTCAGCCGCTCCTTCGCCGCGGCGGTCCAGGGCAGCCGGCCCTGCGCCATCGCTTCCGCTGCCTCGGTCATCCCCGAGGCCCCTCCCATTCCGCCCATCATCTGGCTCTTGAACTGTTCGAGGGTCGCCTCGGTGATTTCCGCATAGCCCAGTTCCCGCGCCTTTTTTTCGGCGAGCCGACGGACCATGCCTCGCAGGAAGATGGGGGCACGCTCCATGCGTTTCAGGGCCCCTTCTGTCCATCGGACGTCGGTGGCAACCGTGTGGTCGGAATCTGATGCAGCCATTTGGGTGGTCCTCTATGTAGGCCAATTACTGGTTGAGCAATTCCTTGAGCTCCTTGCCGGCCTTGAAGAAAGGCACTTTCTTAGCAGGCACGGCCACGGTAGCTCCGGTCTTCGGGTTGCGGCCCTCTTTCATCCGCCTTGATCTGAGGCGGAAACTCCCGAATCCCCGAATTTCGGTCTTATCGCCGTTCTTCAACGAGTCCCTGACGCAATCGAAAATCGTGTTCACCACGATTTCCGCCTGCCGTTTGGTCAATGTCGTAACCTGCTCAGAGACACGCTCGATAATCTGCGCCTTGGTCATGTCTGACTCCCCTTTCGCTGCGGCGAGCGCCGGCCCGCCCTTCGACCGAGTTAAAACGCCATGAGATACTTGAAGCTGACGCCCGAATAGAAATCCAGCTTTGGGAAGAGCACCGACAAACGGGACTCGATGAGTTCCCTGATCGAGAACCGTCGCCGCGGCTCCACAACTTTCGGCTCCCCCTCAATTCCCGCCAGTTCGGCGGCAAGCTGTATGGCATCATCCAAGTTACCAAGCTCATCCACGAGCTTCGCGTCCTTGGCTTGTCGACCGGTAAAGATGCGGCCGTCGGCCAAGGCCTGGACCGTCGAAGGTTCCAGCGCTCGTCCTTCGGCAACGGCCTCAATGAACTGCTTATGCACGTCGTCCATGACAGATTGGAGCAGTGCCTGCTCCTCTTCGGTCATTTTTCTGAGCGGCGAGCCGACGTCCTTGAACTTCCCGCTCTTCACCACGATGCCTTCCACTCCAATCTTTTTCAGCAGACCTTCGACGTTGGCCGTCTCCATAATGACGCCGATGCTGCCCGTGAGCGTGCCCGGATTTGCAATGATGCGGTCAGTGGCGGCGGCGATATAATAGCCCCCGGAAGCGGCGACCGTGCCCATTGAGGCGATGACCGCTTTGTTGTGCTTATTCCGCACACGCTGCACGGCATCGTAGATTTCCTGAGACGGAACCACCCCTCCGCCGGGACTGTCGATTCGCAGAACAATAGCTTTGACGGACGGGTTCTCCCCGAACCGTTTCAACTCGGTGACGGTGGATTGAGCGTCCAGGATCACGCCCTCAACCCGAATGAGAGCCACCCGATCCTCAGTCGAGAGATCGAGGTCGGGGAACAACAGATTCAGGAGCAGCAGGAACGCGATGCCAATTCCCGCCAAAAGCAAAATCTTTCGAACGAGGGATCGCTTGACCGGCTTGCTCGACGTTTCATCACTCATAGAGGCTCTGCCCATGGCCGGCGCGGGAATCTGACGGCCCCGCGCCGGTGATCGTTACCTACTTCTCATCGTCATCGGAGCCACGCTTCCGACTTTGCTTCGCGGCTCGGCCAAGACTCTGATCCGGCGCCCCCTGCGAAGCATGGTACTCATCCACATGCCGCCGCTCGGAGTCTAGTTGGTGGTCCCGAAGGCTCAGTGCAATCTTGCGTTCCTCCCGATCCACCTTGATGATCTTCGCGGCAACCTCATCCTGCAATTTGAACTTCTCTTCTAGCTTGGCGCTCTGATCCAACCCGGCCTCGCTGATGTGGATCAGACCTTCGACGCCACCTTCAAGCTCCACGAAAATGCCGAAATCCGCCACCTTACTGACCTTCCCGGTGGCCGAATCCCCAATGCGGTACCGCGCAGGAATTTCGTCATCCCATGGATCACGTGTCAACTGCTTGTAGCCCAGGGATAGCCGCTCCTTTTCCTTGTCGATGCGAAGGACCACGGCCTCAACCTTCTGACTTTTCTTGAAGATTTCCGATGGATGCTTGATGTGCTTCGTCCAAGACATATCCGAGATATGGATCAATCCGTCGATCCCTTCGTCCAAACCGATGAACGCGCCGAAATCCGTCAGGCTCTTCACCTTCCCTTCAATGCGGGTTCCGATCGGATACTTGCCTTCCACCATGTCCCAAGGATTGGGCGCTGTCTGCTTCATGCCCAGCGAAATCTTGCGGCTGGCCGGATCGACATTCAGCACGGCGGCTTCGACTTGATCACCGATGGCCACGACACGGGACGGATGGCGGACTTCGTGCGTCCAGGACATCTCCGAGACATGGACCAGGCCTTCGACGCCCGGCTCGAGTTCCACAAACGCGCCATAATCGGTCAGGCTCACGACCCGACCCTTCACGCGTGTGCCGCTCGGATATTTGCCGGCCACGTTGGTCCAAGGATCAGCCGACTTTTGCTTCAGACCCAGCGAAATCCTGCCGGTTTCACGGTCGTACTTGAGTACGCTCACTTCGACACGGTCGCCGACATTGAACATTTCCGACGGATGCCCTACACGGCCCCAGGACATATCCGTGATGTGGAGCAGGCCATCGATGCCGCCGAGGTCGATGAAGGCTCCGTAGTCGGTAATGTTTTTGACCATGCCCTGAATCAACTGCCCTTCCTTCAACGTGGCCAGGGTGGTCTGGCGCTTCTTGTCCCTGGTTTCCTCAAGCAGAACGCGGCGAGAGACGACCACGTTGCCGCGGCGGTGGTTAATCTTGATGATTTTCATCGGAAACGTGCGTCCGACCAATCCGTCGAGATCGCGCACAGGATGCAGATCAATTTGTGATCCGGGCAGGAACGCCTTGACGCCGATGTCCACCATCATGCCGCCCTTGATCCGGGAGACGACCTTGCCGTCGATGCTTTTCTCTTCCTTGTACAGCTTTTCCAGTTCTTCCCAAATTTTCATCTTGTCGGCTTTTTCTTTGGAAAGAATCAGATTGCCGTCGGCGTCCTCGCATTCTTCGATATAGACTTGAATGCGGTCGCCGATCTTCAGCTGCTGCAGATCGTCAGGGGAGAATTGATCGCTCGGGATCATCCCTTCGGACTTGTAACCGATGTCGACGACGACTTTATCTTTGGTTAACGCGACGACCCGA
>JAICVE010000411.1 GCA_025935475.1 Nitrospira sp.
ACGGGGATTTTCTTGTTGGCTTTGAAGGTTTTGATTTCGTGATACAGAATATCCGACGCGTTGACGGTCCCGCCTGGGCTGTTCACGCGCAGGACCACCGCCTTCACTTTGTCGTCCTTCGATGCCTTGGTCAACTCCTCCTTGAACGTCGCGAGCAGATTGGGCTGCGGCAGCAATCCCTCCTTTTCTTGGGAACTGATGACGCCGGACAGGTCCATGAGCAGGACCTTACTGTCACCCGACCCTGCCAGTTGCACTTCCTGCACGGGTCCGGGCGGCTCGAGGAGATTCACCGTCACGCATCCCGGCACAAGCAGGATCGGCATCAGCACCGCAAGCACGAGCATCCGCTGCATCTTAGCCATTCGACTTCTCCATCAGTTGTACGAATTCGGTAAACAGATAGGCCGAATCGTGTGGTCCCGGCGAGGCTTCAGGGTGATATTGTACCGAAAACACCGGCTGATCCATACAAGCCAAGCCCTCGATCGACCGGTCGTTTAAACTCATGTGGGTCACGGCCACTTTGCCGAATGCCGTCTCGATGACGGGTGGACGCTCGGGAACCTCATCGCCGGAGCCGGGAACCTGTACGGCAAAGTTGTGATTCTGCGATGTGATTTCGACCTTTCTGGTCCGGAGATCCATCACGGGATGATTGGCCCCATGATGGCCGAACTTCAACTTGTAGGTCTTCAGTCCAAGCGCAAGGCCAAGAATTTGATGGCCAAGGCAGATGCCGAAAATCGGTCGACGGCCGATCAACCGGCGCATCGCCTCGACCGCGTAGGCCACCGCCTCGGGATCACCAGGCCCGTTCGAGAGAAAAATCCCATCAGGCTTGAGCGCTTCCACTTGCGACGCGGTGGTAGAGGCTGGTACCACATGCACGTCACAGCCGACGTCGATGAGGCGACGTAAGATGTTCTGCTTTACACCGAAATCGTAGGCGACAACCTTCCACCGGCGCGTGTGACGCGTGACCCCGGCCTCTAGCCCCGGCGTCCATTCACCCGAACCATCGCTCCAATCATAGCTCGTCCGGCAAGTCACCTCTGCCGCCAGATCCCTTCCGATCATGCCGGGAGCCTGACGGGCCTTGTCCACCGCTCGCTGCGGGTGATTTTCTAGATGTGAGATGACGCCCTGCTGGGAGCCGAATTCACGCAGATGGCGTGTGAGCGCTCGGGTATCCAGGCCTTCGATGCCGACAATCTTCGCCGTCTTCAAATAGCCATGCAGCCCCTGCTTGCTCCGCCAATTGCTGTCCCGTTCACTCGCCTCCTTGACCACAAAGCCTTCAGCCCAGATCCGGGTCGACTCCACGTCCTCCGGCGTGACCCCGTAGTTGCCGATGTGCGGAGAGGTCATGGTGATGATCTGTCCTTTATAGGAAGGATCAGTCAGGACCTCCTGGTAGCCCGTCATAGCCGTATTGAAGACCACCTCGCCGGCGGCCTCCCCTTCAAATCCAAGCGGGCGCCCTTCGAAGACTGTTCCGTCAGCCAAAGCCAACCACGCCTTTTTCACGCCGGAATGCCTTCCTGCTGCAACGACCGTTTCACTTTGAGCACTATCAACCAGATTCCCAAGAACATGTTCACAACATACAAGGACCGGATGGGCTTATGAAATCGGAAAAACGCCTCGAACGCCGCCTTCTTGGCCTGCTCATCCTTAAGGCCAAACGCTTCAGTCTGCAACGCCGCCGCCTGAGGATGCAGCACCAGAATGATCACGCCGGCAATGCCTCCCATGGCACTCAAGAGGATCCATTCACTGCGGCTCACCGTGGCGGCGGCTTCCCCTCGCCATTGCCGATACCCCATGGCGCCTAGAAGTAGGAGCAGCGCAACGACGACGAGCCGGTTATATCCTTCAAACGCCCTCGTCAGAAAGAAGCCACCGGATTCCTGCCCGCCCCATGTATTGAAGACCGCCGGGATGACGGCGCCCACCAATACAATCAAGCCGCCGATCCACACGCCGAGCACCAGGAACTCGAGACTCAGCAAGCAGACCGTTCCCCATCCGGCTCGCTTCACGCCGGCACCGGAGCCTCAAAGACCACCCGTCCGCCTACAATCGTCTTCACCACGAGACCCTTCACTTTCCAACCGGCAAAGGGGGTGTTGCGGCTTTTCGAGCGGAATTTCCCGGGATCGACCTCCCAGTGAGCCTGTGGATCGATGATTGCCACGTCTGCGTCGGCTCCTGCGGTCAACGTTCCTTTGGCCAGGCCGAACGCCCTTGCCGGGGCGGCACTCAACTTCTCGATCGCCGATTCCAGCGACAGAATCCCTTCCTCCACCAGCGCCAGCGTGAGAGACAGCGCTGTTTCCAAGCCGACAATGCCGAAGGGCGCTTCGGTAAATCCTTGTTGCTTCTCCTGGGTAGCGTGCGGCGCATGGTCTGTGGCGATGGCGTCGATGGTGCCGTCACGCAGGCCTTCCTTAATGGCTTGGACGTCCTGCCAGGCTCGAAGCGGCGGATTCATTTTCGCCAGCGTGTTGAAGCCGCGGACCACCTCTTCCGTCAACGTAAAATGATGCGGACAGGCCTCCGCCGTCACCTTGATCCCGCGCGCCTTGGCTTCACGGACCATGCGCACGGAACCGACCGTGCTGATGTGCGCTAGATGCAACCGGGCTCCCGTCAACTCGGCCAATGACACGTTGCGCGCGACCATCACATCTTCCGCCGCCGCCGGAATGCCAGGCAGGCCGAGTTCAGTGGAAATCAAACCTTCATTCATGCACCCGCCTTCCGCCAGATGGAGGTCTTCACAATGATCGACGACCGGAATGTCAAACGCGAGAGCGTATTCCATCGCTCTGCGCATGACGAGACTGTTCATCACGGGTTTCCCGTCG
>JAICVE010000403.1 GCA_025935475.1 Nitrospira sp.
CTCTTTCTGGAGGGACACGGGGAGCCCGGCATTGACAACCGCGACCGGATGGGATTCTCGCTGGCCAAGGAAATTTTGATGAAGCAGGGCTACGAGGTTAGCACTCTGAGTCTCCTCACCCAGACCGCCGTTCCCGACAGTACGTCCATCTTGGCCATCGCCGGCCCTAGGAAGCCGATGCTTCCCGAAGAATTGGACCGCATTCTTGCGTACGTCGAAAAAGGCGGCCATCTCTTGCTGATGGTCGACCCCGAGACCCAAGCAGAGCTCAATCCCCTCCTGAAGCATTGGGGAGTCGGCTTAGGCCCTGGTGTACTGGTGGACTTTCAAGACCGTCTTGCACAGGGCGAACCTACCGTCTTACTTGTCCGAACCTTTACCGAGCATGAAATTACGCAGGATTTGAGCGCCGCCGTTTTGTTTCCTTTGGCTCGCCACGTCACGTTTGATGAGCAGGTGGGGAAGGATTGGGACTTTGTTCAGCTCGCTCGGACGTCGCCCAACAGTCGGGCAGTGATGAAGGCCACCGGTCGCGTCATTGCTCTCGACGAGAAAGCAGACATCAAAGGTCCGCTGCCCATGGCCGCCGCGCTCGCACCAAGAACGCCTCCTGTTGAGGGGAAACCCCGCCCAGCCATCGTCGTCATCGGGAACTCGACGTTCGCGAGCAATGCGTTCGTGAACTTTCCAGGCAACAGCGACTTTTTCCTCCACACGGCCGCCTGGTTGGCCCAAGATCGGGACATGATTGCCATTGGCCCGAGGGACCAGTCCGTGCGGCCATTCGTCCCGAACCCCATTCAAGAACGTACCCTACTGTATGTGCAGGTGGTCTTCCTGCCCGCCGTGGTGCTCGTCGCCGGCGTGAATGTGTGGCGCAAACGCCGTCGCCTCTAGATGAATCGTTATTGGCCGACAGCAGGAATGGCGCTCGTGCTCGCGGCGCTCGGGCTCTATCTGTATCTCGTTGAATTTCCCGCCAAACAGTCGCAGGAACAACAGGAGTCCGCCAAAAGAAAACTGGTCACGCTGGAGGAACAGGCGATCACTTCGCTGACCTTCAAGAGCGATCGCGAGGAACTGGTCTTTGAACGAAATGCGGACAAGGGCTGGACGTTGATCAACCCGATCCGTGTCGAGGCAGATACTCGCGAACTTCGCAGCCTGCTCAGAGCCATCGTGTTGGGGTCCGTCCATCGGGTGGTCGAGGAGAATCCAAAGGCACTCGCGCCATTCGGACTCGACAAGCCCGTGGCCGCCATCACCATAAAGGGCGGCTCAACGGAAGAAACCCTCCTCCTTGGCGATACCGGCCCGCTGTCCTCGACGCTCTATGTGTTTCGGACCTCGGACCATACCGTCTTATTGACGGATCTCGCCCCGAAAGATTTTGTGAATAAATCGCTGATGACATTCCGCAGGAAGGACATTCTGCACGTTATTTCGGGAGAGATCGATCGAGTTCGGCTGACGTATCCGACCACCGAGATCGTCCTATATCGCGTCAGCGACAAACCGAAACCCAAATGGAAAATTCGGTACCCCGTGGAAGCGGAAGCCGATCTCAATGAGGTTCGAATGTTGTTGTTTCGCCTGGAGGACCTAAAGGCCATGGGTATCGTCGATCCGGGTCCCGGCCGGGACGCACTGGCCAGAACATTGAAACACGTAAAAGTGAAGATCACCTTGCATGCGTCCGAGGGAGATCAGACCGTCAAGCTGTATCAGCCTGATCCGTCAAGCGGCGAAGCTTTCGCCGAAACGGCCCCCGATGCACCGCTCTATCGCATTAACCCTACGTTCGTCAAAGACTTCACAAAAGAACTGTATCACCTGCAGGACAAGCGCCTCCTCGGCGCCGACGATACCGATATTGCGATGCTGAGCGTCAAGACTCACACCGAGACCTACACCCTCATCAACCAGAACGGCGAATGGGTGCTGGAAGACCGCCCGACGGAAAACGTCGATTCACAAACTGTCAATCTATTCGTGAGCCGCATCGTGAATGTTCCGGCAGAGGAGCGTGTGGTCAAACAGCCCGGTCCGTTGGCCCCGTATGGCCTCGTGCACCCGGTCGCGGAATTTGTTGCGACGGGAAAAGATGGCAAACTGGTCGGTAAACTATTGATCGGCGACCAGGCCAACGGATTGGCGTTTGCCATGGGGCATCGGCTTCCCGGCGTCTATCAGATTCGCGCCGATCTGCTGAAGCAGATCCCGACCCGTACTGCCCTATTGTCGCCCGGCGGAGCAAAGGCTTCCACCCCCTGACGACGCCTCGACATGTGAAACTAGTCGCGTTCCTGGTCCCTGCGCTTCTCAGCAATCTGCTGGTCCATACAACGTGCGCGCTGCCGGAAATCGTCGGGCCATTCCTTGGAGCACTGCGCAACTGCAACCGAGTAATCTTTCAAGCTGACACCCTTTGGCGGAGGACCTTGGAGCTTCTGAAACGCTCGGATCTCTTGCTGCTGGCATTGGAGCCGCATGCGGACGTCGTCAGGCCAATTCTTCGCGCAACGTTCCTGAATCAGCGAGAGATCCTCCTGCTGAAGACGCGGATCAAGCGGCGTCGATCTGGACTTCTCGAGAACGCTCAACTGCTGCTCGATACAAGCGGCCCGCATCCGTGAATTATGGGACCAGTCGCGGTCACAGGTCTCCTCAATCACCTTTTCGGGGTTATCGAGCGCCCAAGCGTCGTTCGCCCAGAACAGGCCGAGCATCGAGACTACCGTCACAGTGGGCCGCAGAAGCCGGCTGATTGCTCTCATACGAACACATTACCGAAAAATCTGGACATCGACAACTCGACTACCATCGACTGCTAGACACAATTCGCGTAAGTGCGCTAAATTCAAGCCACGCCCCCGTAGCTCAGTTGGATAGAGCAGCGGTTTCCTAAACCGCGGGTCGTACGTTC
>JAICVE010000306.1 GCA_025935475.1 Nitrospira sp.
CGCCTGAATAGGACTCAATTTTGTCGGCGTAGGTGTTCACGAGCAACGTCTGGAAGAGTGAGACGAATTCCTGCTTGTCCTTCTCAGCGAGGTTCGCCCATGGCGCGCCCAGCGACCGGCGGGACATTTCCGGGTAATCAAACCGCTCGCCGACGACCTTTTCGAGCAGCTGGCGACGCTCGTTCGCCTTGCTTGGCTGTTTGAGGTCCTTATCGGCCAGGATGCGAAGGACTTCACCGATCGTGGCTTTCATGGCCTCGGTCGCTTCGCCGGCTTGCGCACGGTCGGCGGCAATGCCCGTCAACAGGACTGTCACAGCCACGACGAGGCTCCTCAGCCATGCTCCACCGGACTCCCACTGCACGCAGGCACCCATCTTCATAATGACCTCTCCCTCTTGCACGTATGGCGACCGGCTCGACGTCAGTCGGCGGGTCATTTCACATTACCATGGACGTACTGGCTCACCAACTCTTCGAGATCAAGACCGGACTCCGTGTCGCGGATGGTGTCGCCGGGCTTCAACGGATCGCCGCCGCCGCCGGGCGAAAGCGCCAGAAATTTCTCGCCGATGATGCCTCGCGTCTTGATCGACGCAATGGTGTCCGTATAGAGCTTGACCTTATTGTCCACGGCCAGAATCACGGCAGCTCGGTCCTCGTTGAGGGTAATCGCCCGAACGCGTCCGACCTCCACGCCGGCAATTTCAACCGAAGATCCGGCCTTCAAGCCCGAGGCGGTGTTGAACTGCGCGATCACTTCATAGACGTTCCCGCCGATCAGCTCGAGTTTCCCGAGCTTGATCGAGAGATAGCCGAGACAGACAATGCCGACCAGCACGAATACACCGACGATGAATTCCAGTTTTGCTTTTTCCATGTGTCCGCTCCTTCGTCGTCTCAGCCGGCCGCTTCTTTCAATGATACCGGTCCGCTGACGGAAATGAACTCGTGGATCTCCGGGTCGGTGGTCTTGACGAATTCGGCGGCCGGCGCCATCAGGGCGATTTTGCCCTTGCGCAGCATCGCCACCCAATCGCTGATGCCGAAAATTTCAGGGATTTCGTGACTGACCATGACGGCGGTAAATTTGAACCGCTGGTGCATGGCCACAATCAGGTCGTGAATCGATTTCGCCATCAAGGGATCCAACCCGGTCGTCGGTTCATCAAACAAGATGATTTCAGGCTCCATCACCAGCGCGCGGGCCAAGCCTGCCCGTTTTTTCATCCCGCCGCTCAATTCAGCCGGATATTTATGCCCCATGCCGGCCAACCCGACTTGTTCAAGCTTCTCGTCCACCCGTCTGGACACTTCCGCGCCCTTCATGCGCAGCTTTTCCCGCAACGGGAACGCCACATTTTCAAAGACTGTCAACGAATCGAACAGCGCCGCCCCTTGAAACAACATCGCAAACCGTTTGCGCACCTCATTGAGCGCTTTCCCTCTCATTCGGCTGATTTCCTTATCGCCGACCCAAACCTGGCCGCGGTCCGGCTGCAGGAGGCCGATCATGTGCTTCAAGAGCACGCTTTTCCCCTCACCGCTTCTGCCGATGATCGTGGTCAGTTTGCCGGCTGGAATGTCGAAATCAACGCCTTGCAGGACGCGCTGACCACCCAGCGTTTTTTCCACCCCGACGAGTTTGATCATGGCTACAGCAACACGGACGTAAGGAAATAGTCCCACACGAGAATCAACACCGAAGACAGCACGACGGCTTCCGTGGTCGCGGTGCCGAGTCCTTCGGCGCTGTGTCTGGTGAAAAATCCCTTGTAACAACAGATCCAACTCACGATCAGGCCGAAACTGATCGATTTGAGAATGCCGCCGTAGACGTCCTTCCACTCCACAGCAGACGCGATCGAGTTCCAATACGCGCCTCCATTGCCCCCCAGGAGTTCGACGCCGACGAGATAGCCCCCGTAAATGCCTACGACATCGAAAATGGCCACGAGCAGCGGGACGCCGATCAACCCGGCCACCAACTTCGGAGCGATCAGATATTGCAGCGGGTTGATGGCCATCGTGTCCAGCGCATCGATCTGCTCGGTGATGCGCATGATGCCGATTTCCGCCGTCATGGCGGACCCGGCCCTCGCCGTGACCATCAATGCCGCCAAGACCGGTCCCAAGTCCCGGATCATGCTCAAGGCGACCGCCGAGCCGAGCAACCCTTCCGATCCGAACTTGCGCAATGTGTAGTACCCTTGCAGCGCGAGAACCATTCCCGTAAACCCCGCCGTGAGCACGACGACGAAGGTCGATTTGTAGCCGATGAAGTGCAGCTGTTTGACGATCTGGACGAACCGCAACGGCGGACGCGTGAGCCAGGCGAAGGAGGAGAGGACAAAAAGCAGCATGCGTCCCATTTCTTGAATCACCGAGATGCCCCATGCGCCAACACGTGCGACCATCATGCCCTTCCAACGTGCGAGATTGGTGACAGCCCAAACCCGTTGACGGCGCAGGCGGCACAGAGGACCGTGAGCCGTGCGGCTGCCAGCCGGCTTTGTCGCCTGAGCCGATTGAGACCATTGAGACTCGAGGGGGTCATGATCATCGCGCCGATTCCCCGCATCCATCCCCACGGTTTGAGAAACGCATTGAAATCCAGGGGGAGATCCTCCCCGGCGACGTCCGAGACCGTGCGGACGACGGCAAAGGGGACGCCCTGCGACTGGGCCACTTGTCCGATCGCGGCACTCTCCATATCAAGCGCCACCGCGCCCGTGAGGCGGCTCAGGCTCTGCTTTTCGACCGCCCGGCACACCACCGTCGGCAGCGAGACCACCGCACCGTTCCACACCGCCATTCCAATCTCTATGGCAGCGGCTTGTACCGCGCGCAGCACCGTCTCGTCACAGACGATCGGGGCTCCGGCCTGACTCCAGGCTTTGTCGAATCGCCCCGATAGGACGCGGGTCGCCACAATCACATCTCCGACCGCCGCCGCGGGCATGAGTGCGCCTGCAAATCCGGCGGAAATCGCCAAGGCCGCGCGATGCCGATTCAAGACCGCGCTCGCCGCGGAGGCCGCCGCCTTCGGTCCGATGCCCGTGGGAACAAGCCAATATGTTCGACCGGCGTGCCGGCCGGTGAAACAGTTCACACCTTCAATCTCGATCCGTTGCTCGATGGCCATGGCGTGCCGTAGAGCGGCCAACTCCCATCGTGTCGCGGCGAACAGAACGACGGTACTGGCAGAGGAATCACCACTGGAAGGGGCATCAATGAATGACGTCGGCCGGTGTTGGCTCAACGATCGAACCGGTAGCACCCAGTCGTCAGCATTTGATCCCGCACTTCGTCGGCTCGCATTCTGCCGCGCGTTCGCAGATTGCGATACATGGCGAGTGCCCATAGTGGGAAATACTGACAGTACCAGTGATAACGAAGGTAGAATACTCGAGGGAACCCGGTCCCGGTATGCCGCACCTCTTCCCACGAACCGTCCTTCATCTGATGGCGGAGCAGGTAGTGAATGCCTCTCGCCACGCTGAATGAGTCCGACATGCCGGCCGACATAAGTCCGAGCAGCGCCCAGGCCGTTTGCGACGGGGCGCTTTCGCCTGTGCCGGCGAAGGCCGCGTCTCCATAGGAGAGACACGACTCGCCCCATCCGCCATCCGGATTTTGTCTGGATTCGAGCCAGGTGACCGCACGCCGGATGTATGGCTGTGACAGATCTTCACCAATCGCACGAAGACCAGCGAGCACGGACCAGGTGCCGTAGATATAGTTCACGCCCCAGCGCCCGTACCAGCTGCCGTCAACCTCTTGTTCATGTTTGAGAAACGCAAGCGCCGGTGCCACCGCCGGATGCGACCGGTCATACCCGAGGGCGGCCAGCATTTCGAGACACCGTCCGGTCAAATCGGCGGTGCTGGGATCGAGCAACGCATGGTGATCGGCAAAGGGGATGTAG
>JAICVE010000448.1 GCA_025935475.1 Nitrospira sp.
ACACCACACGACGCTTGACCTGCGGAAGAATCTCCTTCATTCGCTGGCCCTTCTGATCCCTCACCTCGGCGACGACATAGGGCTTCATGAGCACACCGTCATTGGCAATGGCCGAAACCGCCGTGATCATCTGCACCGGCGTAACCCCCACCTCCTGGCCCATCGAAATCGAGGCCAGAGAGCGCCGACCCCACTCACGCGGAGCTTTGAGTAATCCTGAGACTTCTCCCGGAAGGTCGATGTCCGTCCGTTGGCCAAACCCGAAAGCCTGAAGATACCGGTAGAGCCGTTGATCGCCGACCAACATGCCGGTCTTGGCTGCACCGATATTGCTCGATTTTTGAATCATCTGTGCAAACGTCATCCATCCGAGCTTTTCATGGTCATGAATGGTCGTGTTCGCAATTGTCATCCGGCCGTTTTCTCCGAACAGCATGGAGCCCGGCATCATCACCCGTTCTTCCAGCGCTGCGGCCGCCACCACCACCTTCATGGTTGAGCCAGGCTCGTACGTATCCGTCAGAGCCCTATTCCGCCAGCGATCTGCCGTCAACGAGGCAACGGCATTCGGGTCGAACCGCGGGCTCACCGCCATGGCCAGGATGGCACCGGTCCTGGGCTCCATCACGATGATGGTCCCAGATTTCGCGCGGGCATGGTCAACGGCTTCTTCAAGCTCCTTTTCGGCGATGTATTGGATCACCTCGTCGATGGTCAGAGTGAGCGCCTGCCCCGTTGCGGGTACTTGTTCACGGAGGTCTTTAGGGAATACCGTCCGACCGAGCGCATCGCGCTGTAGAATGGTCAGTCGTTTTTCTCCGTGCAGCTGGGATTCATACCGACGCTCTAATCCCTCGAGCCCCACGCCGTCCATGCCGACAAATCCTAGGACATGGGCGAGCAGGGGGCCTTTCGGATAGAACCTTCGTCCCTCCATAACCATGCCGATGCCGTCAATCGACAATTGCTCGAGTCGACGCCCTTGCTCCGGCTCAACCTTCCGCGCCAGCCAGACGAAATGCCTGTCCTGACGCAGCTTCTTTTCAATTTCTTCGCGGCGGATGTGCAGCACGGGCGAAAGGGATCTGGCGGCATTCGCAGGACTATCGAGGGAAGTTGGGACGCCGAAGATCGAGGGCACTTCGACATTCATCGCAAATACCTTCCCGTGACGGTCGGTGACGGTCCCTCTTGCGCCTTCCATCGTCACACTCTTTTGATGCTGCCGATCCGCTCGAGCCGTGAGCTCGGCCGCTTGCAAGACCTGGAGGCTGACCAGCCGGAACAAGATGACGCCAAAGCCGGCGAGAAGAAGATGTAGCAGAATGTATCGCCGGCCCCGCGAAGGACCCATGACTATTTCGCACCTCCTACAGGAAACATCGTGCGAGCGATCCGCAATTGCTCTGCGGGCGGTGTCGCCAAGAGCGGTCTGTCGGGCTGTGGATGGACGATGAAGACTTGTCCTTGCTGCGGCGGCATCAGCCCCAATTTGTCGGTCGCCACCCTGGCAATTCGTTCAGGAGCCGTTAGCGCGGAGAATTTGACTTGCAGTTGATCACGTTCCCGTTCGAGGAGCGTCTTTTGTGTTTTCAAGCGCTCGATGGAATACCCCAGGCGCACCACATCGACCCTCTCCCAAACGAAGACAAACACGAGGCACATACCCGTCACGATGGCGACCGCTTTCATGCGCGTCCCTCCTTCATGATTCGTTGGATGACTCTCAGCTTGGCGCTTCGAGATCTCGGGTTGCGATGCCTTTCATCATCGGATGGCACCTGCGGTCGCTTCGTGAGAATTTCCAGCTCACCGACACTCTGGCTCGAAAGCCCTTTGAACGTCTGCTTCACGATCCGATCCTCGAGGGAATGGAAGGAGATCACACACAGTCGCCCTTGCGGTGCCAATGCATCAGCCGCATCACGGAGCGACGTCTCCAAATGATCCAATTCCTTATTGACGGCGATACGGAGCGCCTGAAATGTCCTCGTCGCGCAATGAATCCGGCCCCGTCGATAATGACCGGGGACCGCTGACTCAATCACCGATGCCAGCTGGTGAGTGCTGGTCAAGGCCTGGAGGCGGCGAGCGCTCACGATGGCCCGGGCAATGCGACGGGAATAGCGTTCTTCCCCAAAGCGGTAAATCATGTCGGCTAGATCGGCTTCGTCGAGCTCATTTACGATATCAGCCGCCGTCCGACCACTGCTTTGGTCCATTCGCATGTCGAGCGGTCCTTCCGACCGAAAACTGAAGCCGCGGGTCGGTTCGTCGAACTGAGGCGACGACACGCCAAGGTCGAACAACACGCCGTGCACTTCGGGAATGCCCCGTTCCACCAAAATTTGCTTCAATTCCATGAAATGCGCCTTGACCAAAATCGCTCGGTCTCCGAAGCTCTGTAGTTCCTGTCGGCCGGCATTGATGGCTTGGACATCCCGGTCGATACCAATAACAATCCCGTGAGGTTGGCTGACTCGAAGAATTTCCTTGGCATG
>JAICVE010000198.1 GCA_025935475.1 Nitrospira sp.
CAGAAAATCGACGTGCGCGAAGGTGTCTGGAAAGCCGTGTTCGGCGACTTCAAGAGCGTCTCCGAAATGTTCATGGACTGCGTCATGTGCGGCATGTGCACGCCGGTCTGCATCGCGGACATCGCGCCGAATCTCGTGGCATTGTATGTGAGCCGGGCGCAGGGAGCGCATTTTTCCGAACAGCCGGAGGGCCTCGATACGCGCATTAAAGAAATTCAAGACGGTCGGTTCAACGACGACTGGAACAAAATTCTGAAGATGAACGACAAGGAACTCGCCGACCACTGTGCGACGGTGAAATAGCACGGGAAACAGACCAGCGGATCGGTCGTCAGCCGTTGCTGAATGCCAATCGTTGCGAGCGAGGTCCATGGACATCCACGCACTTCAACAAATCGTACACAGCACCAGGGATGCCCGCCGTAAGCAGACCCTTTCGAAATTTTCGCCCGCCGAACGCGACCAGCTGATCCACAAGTATCATCCGGATTACCGTGCCAGCGCCTATCGACCGATTCGATTCGGTCCCAACAAAGGGGACCGGACGGTGATCGAACTGGCGACGCTGCTGGAGGGGGACAGCCCGATCCAAGACGATTTGGATCTGACTCCGGCCTACACGACGGACGTGCTGGTGATCGGGGGCGGCGGCGCAGGGTGCGCGGCGGCCTTGCATGCCCACGGCGCAGGCTCCAAGGTGATGTTGGCCACGAAATTGCGGCTCGGCGATTCCAATAGTGTGATGGCGCAAGGCGGCATGCAGATCTCGGTGGCGCCGGAAGATTCTCCCGTCACACACTTCATCGATACGCTCAAGGGCGGGCACATGCAGAACGATCATGCCCTGCTCAAGGTCATGGTGGAGGACGGACCGGCGATCGCCAAGTGGCTGATCGACCTCGGTGTGCTGTTCGACCGCCAGGCAGACGGGAATCTTCACGTCAAAAAGGGCGGCGGCAGCTCAAAGCCGCGGTTGTTGACCTGTTCGGACTATACCGGCCTGGAAATCATGCGCGTCCTGAAGGACGAGGTGCTCAATCAAAAGATTGAGGTGCTTGAATTCTGCGCGGCCGTCGAACTGCTCAGCGACGAGGAGGGGAACTGTTCGGGCGCGATTTTTAAGGATCTCGACAATCAGCGGTACGTCGTCGTGTCGGCCAAAACGCTGATTCTCGCGACCGGCGGCATCGGCCGACTGCATATTCAGGGATTTCCTACCAGCAACCATTATGGCGCGACGGGCGACGGACTCTGCCTGTCGTACCGCATGGGCGCCCAATTGGCGCATGTCGATACGTTTCAATACCACCCATCAGGCGCCGTGTATCCCGAACAACTCATCGGCGCCTTGGTCACTGAGGGCATTCGCTCCGAAGGCGGCCATCTGGTCAATGCCAAGGGCGAGCGGTTTGTGAATGAGCTCGATACGCGCGACGTGGTGTCGTCTTCCATCATTCGAGAATGTGAGGAAGGACGAGGCATTCGCACCATGTCCGGCCGAGTGGGAGTCTGGCTGGATACGCCGCTGCTGGACGTCGAGCATGGACCGGGGACGGTCGAGAAGCATTTTCCCGCCATGATGCTCCAGTTCGAACGATTTGGCATCGACATCAGCAAGGATCCGGTGTTGATCTATCCTACGCTGCACTATCAGAACGGCGGCGTGAAAATCGATACGAACGCGGAAACCAACGTGAAGAATCTGTTTGTGGCCGGGGAAGCGTCAGGTGGCCTCCATGGCCGTAACCGCTTAATGGGCAATTCTTTGCTCGATCTGATGGTGTTCGGCAAGCGGTCGGGACTGACCGCCTCCTCGCGAGCGGCTTCTCGGAAGCACGGCAAGCTCACACTCAAACATTTAGAACGCTTCCGGGCCGAAGCCAGAAAGCACGGGAACCCCAGCGGCGTCATTTCCCCCATGATCCTTCCGGCCTATACACGAAAGGTCAGCTGAGGTTCGTCAGACCTCGGCCTTCATCCTGAAAGGATTCTGATGAACGTCCATGAATTTCAAGCCAAGTCGTTGTTTGCCCAGTTCGGTGTCCCCGTCCCGCGAGGCAAGGAAATTACTTCTCCCGAGGCCGCCACGACCTGGGCCAATGAACTGAATACACCAGTCTTCGTCGTCAAAGCGCAGATTCATGCCGGAGGCCGTGGCAAAGCCGGTGGCGTCAAGATCACCAAAGACAAAACGGCCTGTGCCGGCCTTGCGAAAGAACTGATCGGCAAGACCTTGGTCACGCATCAGACCGGGCCGAAAGGCCGCAAAGTCCATCGCCTCTTGGTGGAAGAGGGCGCCAACATTGCCAAAGAGTTGTACCTCTCGATCCTTGTGGATCGCGAGACGGGTTGGCCGACCTTTATCGCCAGTACGGAAGGCGGGATGGAAATTGAAGAGGTGGCGGAAAAGACTCCGGAGAAAATCATCAAGGAAGCGATCGATCCCGCCGTGGGGTTCCAGGGGCACAATGGCCGCAACGTCGCGTTTGCTCTGGGTCTGCAGCAGATGGAGCCGACTGCGATCAATCCGTTCGTCCAATTGCTGGGCAATCTCTATCGCCTGTTCATGGACAAGAATGCCGCCCTCGTGGAAATCAATCCGCTCATCATCACGAAGGAAAAGACGCTCGTTGCGCTGGACGGCAAGGTTTCGTTCGATGACAGCGGTCTCTTCAAGCATGAAGACGTGCAGAAGATGCGTGACCTGAATGAAGAAGAGCCGTTAGAAATTGAAGCGACTGCGAACAACCTCAACTATGTGAAGCTGGACGGGAATATCGGTTGTATGGTGAATGGGGCCGGGCTGGCCATGGCCACGATGGACGTCATTAAGCTCGCCGGGAGCGAACCAGCCAACTTTCTCGATGTCGGCGGCGGCGCGACCAAGGAAACGGTCGCAGCCGGCTTCCGGATCCTTCTCAAGGATCCGAACGTCAAAGGCATCTTCATCAACATCTTCGGCGGCATTGTCCGGTGCGAGCGCATTGCGCACGGCGTCATCGAGGCGGCGAAAGAAGTAAAAATCACCGTGCCCTTGGTGGTGCGGCTGCAAGGCACGAATGCCCCAGAAGGGCGGAAGCTGCTGGCGGATTCCGGATTGCAGCTTGAGGTGGCAGACGACTTGTGGGACGCGGCGCAGAAAATTGTGAAGTTGACGGGGAAGGCGGCGTGAGCGGCCTCGCTGTCCTGCGCTGCTCCAACGCTACGGCTCGACCGCACTACGTCTCCGGTTTCTCGGCCATGCAAACGTGATCCGTTGGTCCTGCGGCAACGGACCTTCGAACATGCACAGCCGTCGCTTCGCGACCGCAACCGTTCGGCAAGTGCGGTTCCCGAGCCTTCGCTCAAGTCGCGACGCAGGACCGGCAAGGTCGTTTGTGATGGAAGCCCTGCTCTGTCAAGAGAGGGAAAGAGGGAATTAAGAAGAGAGGTTAATCGTGAGCATTCTCGTCAATAAGAATACGCGCGTGGTCGTGCAGGGCATCACGGGCAAGGAAGGCTCGTTCCATGCGACCCAATGCAAGGCCTATGGAACAAAGGTCGTCGCCGGGGTCACACCCGGAAAGGCCGGGCAGGAGGTCGAGGGCATCCCCGTGTTCAACACGGTAGCCGATGCCGCGAAGAAGACCGAATGCGACACCTCGCTGATCTTCGTGCCTCCGCCATTTTGCGCCGATGCCATTCTCGAAGCTGCCGATGCGGGAATCAAACTGGTCATCTGCATCACCGAGGGTATTCCGGTCAATGACATGGTGAAGGTGAAGCGGGCGTTGCGGGGCCGCGACGTTCGGCTGATCGGGCCCAATTGCCCTGGCGTCATCACCGTCGATGAAGCGAAGATCGGCATCATGCCGGGGTTCATCCACAAAAAGGGCATCGTGGGCGTCGTCTCACGCAGCGGCACTCTCACGTATGAAGCCGTGCATCAACTTTCGACGTTGGGCTTGGGCGAAACGACGTGCGTGGGCATCGGCGGTGATCCGGTGAACGGCACCGGCTTTGTGGATGTGCTGCCCTTGTTCGAAAAGGACCCGGAAACCCAGGCGATCGTCATGATCGGTGAAATCGGTGGAGATGCGGAAGAGAAGGCGGCGGAGTTCATCAAGCGGCATGTCAAAAAGCCGGTGATCAGCTTTATCGCCGGCATTACGGCCCCTCCGGGACGCCGCATGGGCCATGCCGGTGCGATCATTTCGGGCGGCAAAGGGACCGCCAGCGAAAAAATGAAAGCACTCGAGGCGGCCGGCGTGCGGGTCGTCAAGAATCCGGCCGAAATCGGCAATATGGTCAAGAAAGCGTTGGGACGTTAGATAGAGTTAAAAAACGGCAACATCCGTGTGGCGGGCTTCCGACAAGAGGCGATCACACCTTCAACGGGATTCCGAGCATCGCAAAGAAATTCCCCTGGTCTCTGCACGTTGATCCATTTCGCACAATTGTAACAGTTTGTCCGCCCAGACCCAGGGTGAGCCTTCGTCCTCATGTTTGCAGTAGACGTAGCAGTTCTTCCCCTCGCTGACCATCTTTCGGATCTTGCCGGCCCACTCAGCGAGATCCCGTTCATCGTAAGTGCTTCGGCGTAGTCGCACATACCAAAAATTAGCCGTGTCCCTGCATTCGGCTGGGCGCTCGTCGGTATCCGCAGCGACCCAGGAAACATTGAACCGTCGAAGCAGCGTTTCGACAGCCGTGTCATGCCAGGAACCGTGACGAAACTCGATCGCCCACTGCACGCTCACTGGAAGCTGTTCCAGAAACATTGAAAGCCTGCCGTCGTCACGCCCCAAGTTCGGCGGCAATTGGATGAGCAGCGGTCCGAGGCGTTTCGCCGATTCCAGCGCTCTCAGTCTGCTCAACATGATGCGAATGAAGTCGTAGCCCTCAGCCTTGAGCCGGGAGCGATGGCTGATCTGTCGATGCACCTTCGGCGCAAAAATAAAGTGGGGCGGGGTTGCGGCCAGCCAGTCGACCACCGCTTTCTCTGAAGGCAGGCGATACCAGACGCCGTCCAATTCCACCGTATCGTAGCGTGTCGCGTAATACCCGAGAAAGCCGGTCTGCTTCAGCGTCGGTGGATAGAACCTGCCCGGTCCTTGCCACGGCTTATACGAATAGCCGGAAAGCCCAATATAGGCCTGCGCCATTTGATCACCCTGATCATCCTCCGCGCAGGATATTGTAACGACGTGTCATCAGATTCTCTTACAGGGCAATACCCCAGAGGTGCTTGGCGAACACCCCGATGCCATAGGTGACGCTGACCGCGATGGTGATGAGGGCGAGATTGAGGAAAATGCGTCGAGTGACGTCCATCCCAGACAAGAACGAAAGAATCGTCGACACGACAATCACCATCAGACCTGCCGTGAGCACGGAAAAGAGCGCGCTCGTCGCTCCAAAGATCACGGGGAGGACCGGGACGATCGCGCCTGCAATGTAGGCCGTTCCCACGACCAGCGCCGAGCCGATCGGCGATTCTTCCATTGGAATGACTTCAGAGGCCTCGCCCAGGAAGATTTTCTTGGCGATCTCGGTCGTCTTCACTTCCTTTTCGCTGTTCAGCGCAAGGAAGGCGCCGGCGGCCATCGACAGGGCACCGGCTACGGCGGTCGTCGATGCCGCAATCAGCACCATCGTGGCTTCTCCGAAGGCGCCGAAAAAGCCGCTCACCGCCCCGAGAATCTCGACGAGCCCATCGTTCAATCCGAGAAAGATGTTGCGGATCTTTTCTGCATTGATCTTCCGATCGGTCAGCGCCGTGACGAGCACGTCCTCGTGCTTGAATTCGTCCATGAGGATGCCCCGCAACGCCTCTCCAAGAGGCTGGCCCTGGTATTC
>JAICVE010000390.1 GCA_025935475.1 Nitrospira sp.
CGGGAGGGAGAGACATGCTGAAACGTTCCCAATTTTTCTGGGCGCTACTGCTCGCTAGCTTCGCCATCACGTCGCTGATTGCCTGGTTTGTTCTGAATGCCGATCTGCATTTGAAAAACGCGAATGGCACTACATCAACCGCTCTGTCATCCACAGCCGTAGCTCCCGAACCTCTCAAAATCGCCCACGCCCCTAATCAAACGACGATGCGGCTACTCGCGTCGGATCGAGCGCAGCATCTGGCTTTCTGGACCACCATTCTGAAAAATAGAAAGCAGGCTTGCGATGTTGTTGTTCGGGCCCGGTATCAAGGTGGCACTGAATCCGGGGTCGATAACTGGAGCATTGGCTGTCAGGACGGTCACAGGTATTCGATAGGTGTTAATTCCGACGCGGAGCAATCAGTCTGCACGCGAAACACTTTCGTGCGAAGCGCTGAATAGCACTTGGCCAAGGAGCGCTCGGCGCGCGGCGCCGTCACCGCTCGATGGCCTCGGCTGCACGTTCACGCCCGCAGTGCGCTGACCAATTTGTAGTAGGCAGAAGGACTGGCGCTCTGCGGAGGAACCGGCCACGAGGCACATGAACGTTGCGGCTTGGTTGGGAGAGTTGCCATGAGTGACACGTTCATTCTCGAGAAAAGGGTCGTGTTGGGCGCGGACGACGTCGAGCAGAGCGCGACAGGTTCAATGTCCCTCACCAGTTCCGACCTAGATCTCGTCGATGACGGAACCAGCCGCATCGGCCAGAAGGTCGGAATCCGGTTCACCGGCCTCGACATTCCGGCGGGTGCCATCATCACGAGCGCCTACATCCAATTCCAGGCCGACAAGGCGAGCACGGCCGCGACGTCCCTCACGATACGGGGTCATGACACTGGCGATGCCGCCGCCTTCGCAAGCTCAAAGAATAATGTGTCCCTGCGGCCTCTCACGGACGCCTCTGTCGCCTGGATTCCGGTCGCTTGGACTAAGGCCGGCGAAGTCGGCGTTGCCCAGCGCACGCCGGATCTTGCCAGCCTTGTGCAGGAGATCATCGCCCGGTCCGACTGGCTGCCCGGCAATGACATGGCCTTCGTCATTACTGGTTCGGGCGCACGCGCGGCAGAATCTTTCGAAGGCGGTGCCACGAGGGCACCGCGGCTTCATATCGAATACACGCTGCCCAGCGGCAACAATGCGACACCCACTCTCGACCTCAATGGCTCAGCAGATGGGACCGGCTACGCGACTATCTTCACCGAGAATCTCGGACCCGTGGCGGTGGCGTCTGCCGACACGCTGATCGACGATGCCGATGACACGCATATGGAGCGCATGACCATCACGCTCGCCAATGCGCAGATGGGCGACTTCTTGAGCGTGAATGGGCCGGGGCTACCGCCTGGGATTGCCGTCGACCCTACATCCACGCCGACCAAGGTCATTCTTACAGGGGCGGCTACAAAGGAAGATTACCAGGCTGCCCTGCGGCAAGTATTCTTCGGAAACAATAGCGAGACCCCCGATTCTACAAACCGCGCAATCCACGTGACTGTAAGTGACGGGCTCTCAACCTCCAGCCCCTCCGTCACCGCTATTACGGTCGACAGAGCTCCCGACGCGGTTGGCGACACGGTTACGACAGTGCGTGATACCGCCGTCACCACCGGCAAGGTCCTGGCCAATGACGACGAGGGCGACGGCCCCGCCAGCATCGTGGCCTTCGACGCAGCGACCGCCACCGGTGGCACGGTTACCAGCAACAATAATGGCACATTCACCTACAAGCCGCCTGCAGGCTTTATCGGTCAGGACAGCTTCACCTATACGATCGCCGATCTTGATAATGACCCGTCCACGGCAACGGTTACAGTGAAGGTCGCAAGCAGCGCGAGCCAGGTCTTCGAACGGCGCGTGGGGTCGGGTGCGGATGATGTGGAGCAAAGCGCAACGGGCTCGGTTACCCCGAACAGCTCCGATGTCGAACTCGTCAATGACGGTGCAAGCAATAGCCAGAAAGTTGGAATTCGCTTCGCCGGGATCGACATCCCGGATGGTGCCGTTATAACGAAAGCCTATATCCAGTTCCAGACGGACGAAGTCACCTCTGGTGCGACATCGCTCCTGATCCGGGGCGAGGATGTGGACGATGCGGCAGCCTTCTCCACTGCCAAAAACGGCCTATCCTTGCTTCCCATAACTGACGCGTCCACCACCTGGACGCCATCTGCGTGGACCACGATCGATCAGGCCGGCCTCGCCCAGCGCTCACCCGATCTTTCCGCCATTGTGCAGGAGATCATCGACCGTTCCGGCTGGACGACCGGAAACGACTTGGCCTTTGTCATCACCGGCTCCGGCACCCGCACGGCGAGGGCATTCGAAAGCGGGTCGACGAAGGCGCCGCTTCTCCACGTGGAATGGGCCGCGAGTGAGCCCGATACGGCGTTGCCGACAGTCACCATGAACTCTCCAATAGAAGGAGCAACCGTCTCTGGATTGATTACGTTAAGTGCCGCCGCTTCTGACAACATCGGTGTCGAAGGTGTTCAGTTTCGGCTCGATAGTGAGAATGTGGGCAGTCTGGATAGGACTGCTCCTTATACGATCACTTTTGATACGACCACGATAAGCAACGGCACTGTGGCTCTCTCGGCGGTCGCGACCGATCTCTCCGGAAACCGAGCGGTCTCGAGCCCGATAACCGTCACGATAGACAACGGCTCGAGTCCACCCCCGCCACCGCCTCCGCCGGGTGGTACCATTCGCGTACCGGAAGACTACGCCACGATTCAGGCTGCCGTGAACGCGGCCGGCAACGGCGACACGATTCTCGTTGGGCCCGGTACATATGAAGGCGGTATCGTCATCTCAGGAAAATCGGTCACGCTTACATCACATTATCAGGTCGCCGCGGATCAGTCCTTGGTCAACCAGACAATCATCAGCGGGGGCACGCCGGCTGTGACTGTCACCGCTTCAGCTCCTGACACGATCGTGAA
>JAICVE010000281.1 GCA_025935475.1 Nitrospira sp.
GGTGTTCAGTCTCCCGACGAATACTTTCTCGATACGATCCCTCCATTAAGCGGCATGCCGCGCCGATAAGGGATTCCAGATCGAGGTAGGGAACCAGAAAGCCGCTCTTCCCATGGCAGACCACGTCGGCATTCCCCCCGACGTTAAATGTCACCATGGGCACGCCGCAATAACTGGCCTCCAGCAGCGTCATGCCGAAACTCTCGATCAACGTCGGAGACACCCCGAAAGAGCAGCCTTTGACGATCGCAATATTGTCGGCGTAGCTGCTGTGGCCAGGGGCGTAAATCTTTGCATTCGGCGGAGCATAACGGAGTTCATATGACAGTTCCGGCGTAAGGCTTCCGGAGAGATAAAATCCGAGATCTTTGGAGGTATGCGATGACAACCGTCGTATAATCTCACACACATATCGCGAGCCCTTGTAGATATTCCCGGCAGAAGGAATGTAGACCATGAGCGAATCATCCGGCAGGCGTAATTCCCGTCGAATGTCTCTCCGAGGGATCGATGCAATCAGCTCAACGTCGACGAGATTGGGAATAACCCTCAGAGGCCCAGCATAGGAATAGGTCTTTGCAAACATCTCCTTCATGTATTCAGACGGACACACGACCGTATCCACGTTTCGCAAGACCCTATTCTCACACATGATGGTCAACCGGCCATCAAGCTTCGAATGCAATCTCCACAAGGGATTGTCCAGGAATCGCGCCGGATTGTGGTGCGACACGAGGATGATCTTGCAGTGTGCAGGCTTGCCTATCAACAAGCCGGGACAACAATGGTCCGGCAGGAGAAGGACATCCGGCTTAAACCGGTGGATCTCACGTCTCAGTCTCAGGCAAGGCCAGGCGACACGGATGACTTCGGAAACGTGATACGACAACGTCCCGGGCTCCACCAGCCGAAAAAACGCACGCGTCAATGCCAAAACAGACCTTTCGAACCAAGGCGGAGTGCCGGCGCGGGTGACGTCTGGGCCAGACGATGGGACATTGTAATCTCCAAATGTGAACATTCGAGCCTCATGCCCCCTTCGTTTTATGGCCCGATATAAGTTGTAGTGGGCGCTCGAGACACCGCCGGCACCCTCCGGGGGGCATGAGCTGGATACGATTGCGATCCGTTTACGCATACTGCTTTCTACGAATGCCACATTTGACTCCGAACTTCAGGTGCTCCTTCCAGCTGAGGCCGGAGCTGGCCTGAAGTCGCGACCGCCTGAATGTATTCCATGTCCAAAGACCCAGGTGGGTGGCAGGGGCGCAGACTGCGTCCCACCGACAGCCCAACGTCCGCTGAAACGCTTCAGTCGGATAGATTTGGGTCATCTGATTTGCACTCATGAGTTTCATCAGCCATGCATGGGCATCGAGAATGAAGTCTTTTGTCGGCATCATTTGCCAACTTGCCAGCGCTTCATGAAGCTTCATTTCACGTTCTTCGGGAACGACACCCAGGCTGTGCAATTGTCGGAGACGAATCTTTTGCGCCGTTGCTCGCTTCTCCGCTCCATACTGGTTCACGATCTGGTGCTCGTGTACACGGTAGCGCAATAGCACGTGAGGGACATTGCCCAGGAGGGAGTGCTGGGCGGCTCGCACCCACAAATCATAATCTTCAGCAGAGGGGGATCCGGCGTCATACAGCAGAGCATGGCGATTTAGCATATCCCGTCGAATCATGACCGAGGGATGGGCTAGAACAGACTCAAACAACAGCGAGCTTCTGATCATTCCATCCTGGCAAGGGTAGCGCCGGATTTCCGGACGATCCCTCCCATAGGTTTCAATCCATGTCCCGCATACCCCAACCGCCGGTTGGGAGTCCATGAACTCGACCTGTACCGCCAATCGATGTGGCAAGCTCACGTCGTCAGCGTCCATACGTGCGATATAGACACCGCGAGCCATCTCGAGGCCGTGATTGAGTGCCTGCACCAAACCCTGGTGAGGCTGTTCATAGATGCGGATGCGGGAGTCGTTCAACCGATAGCGATCGATTATTCCTGCCGTCCCATCGGTCGAACCATCATTGATGATGATGAATTCAAAATCGGAAAAGGTCTGCTGAAGAATGCTGTGAATCGCCTCTTCGAGGTACCGCCCTCCATTGCACACCGGCATCAAGACACTGACGCAGGGAGCCGCCATGGCTATGTCACCTCTTGGGTGACTCCACGACGGCTTTTCGTGTCGCCCACCTCTCCGAACCCTATCTGGCGAAAGATGTCTCTGAATCGAAGGGCGTACGTGTGATCTCTCATCGTCCGCTCGTAGCCCGCCTGGGCAATCGCCGCACGCTCACTTTCATGGGTCAAATAATATCGAACTTTCTTGATGAGATCGTCGCGGCCATCAAAAAACACCACCTCTTTCCCGTTTTCATAGTACTGGTCGAGATTATCCGCCCGCTCTGTCAGCATAAATCCTCCGCAACCAGGGACTTCAAAGTTGCGCCCTTTGATTTGCTCGGAGTAGGACGCATGAGCGTTTTGGTCCTCCACCGAGTCATCGGATACCGACACGACGCCCCCCGATGGCTGACACAGGGTCTTGCCCAAGGCCTTTACTTGTGAGCCGAACGGTATTCTGTCTAGGCTGCGGGAAATTCGAGCACGCATTGTGCCGCCAGAAGCAACGGCCAATCCTGTCACCGGCAGCGCAGGGGCGTCGACTGGTCTGGACGCGTTGGCCAAATTGAGATTGATCCGACTTTGATTAAACACTCGAATCATCTCATCTTGAGAGATGCGCCCGGACTCCCATCCTCTCCCCCACACGTGCACGTTGATACCGGCGTTCCGCAGCGCCTGAATCGTCAATCGGCGATTGCCATGCGGCTGACCGACAAATGTAAGATCGTATTGGAAAGGCAGGTCCAGCTTCCGATAAAGAGAATGGTTACATGCCCATTGGCTCTTAATGACATGCCGATAGCCTAACGCCGCATATTTGGGCAGCGCACTCTCAGCCGTAGTCACCACCCAGGTAAAGCAGGGGGCCCACTGGCATGAATAGGTATCAAACCGCCAATGATCGTCGCAGAACCAGTTCATCGTCGGGATGTGAGTTTTCAACTCGCGCAGCACATGAGGATCAAGTTCGTCTTTGAAGAGAATGGCGATCATGAGGTCAGGCTTTTCTGCCTGGCCTACTTCGAGCAACCGCTGGTTCATTTGACGACGTCCATATCTTTGCAACAACGTCATGTAATCGAAATACACGATGTCGTGTCCCATTTCACGCAGGGAATCGTAGAAATTGTAATGTTCAAAGCCGAATCCTTGTTCCGGCCGGCCGTAGTCATATTTCATCGCTGCGTAGAGGATACGCATCGCTGTCTCATTTCCCTGCCAAGGTCATTGAGGTTTGGGGCAATTGATACAGCAACGTCATGCCGGGCAAGCCCGTCTGCGTCGACAGCAGACGGTACCGGACATCGGTCTCCGTGATGGCTTCGGAAATTGCCCGATAGGGTCCGACGTTGTAGCCAGACTCGGAGGATTGAAAGAATGTATCATGCAACAAGATGTGCGCCTCAGGAATACCGGTCATGATGCCGGCCAATTCGCGCCTCACCGAGGCATAGCTATGATCACCGTCAATAAATATCAGCGTGTGTTTTGGCGTGGCCGCCTTGGCCTGGATATCGAGGCACACCGACAAGCCATCGCCTTGGTGCAAGTGCACGCCCTGTAATCCCTTGACCAACATTCCTCGCTGATGGCCAGGATGTTCCTGATGGATAACGTGGTCAGGTAAATCCACGGAGTGAATTTCTACGTCCAGGCCAAAATGACGGGCCGTTTCATAAAATACTCTCGCGGACTTTCCGAGATGTGTCCCCCATTCATAGATCCGATCCGGCTTGAGCCTACAAACAGCGGCCACCATCAGCACCAATTCATTCAATGGGAACGGATGGATTCCTACGATGGGGACTAATGTGTTCAGGACAAACTCGGACACCAGCCAGTTATTCACCTCAAATTCGCCGCAATGGACGTTCATGGCAGGATCTTGCTTCGCTCGCGTTGGCACGACCGCGAGCCCAAGAAGTCTCCGGAATCTATCCATGCGCGGCCACCTTTAGGAATACGCCTTCATATTGGTCTGTAATTCTCTCCCATGTGAACCGTGCAGCCCAATTCTGTTTGCCGGTCAGCCCGATTTCGCGAAGGTACTCTCTGTCTCGCGCGAGAGAGGCCCAACGTTCCGCGAATAGATCAGGATCAACTTTGGTATATCCACGGTTATCCTGAGATGCCGGACAGATCACGCCTGCCCCCGTCCAAACGGCAATCTCGGCAGCATTGCCGACCGGAACAGAAAGGAACGGCGTTCCGGCAGCGACCGATTCAAAGAGGACGAGGGGAGAA
>JAICVE010000157.1 GCA_025935475.1 Nitrospira sp.
ACGCCACGAATTCCTGTTCAAAGATGGGATCCGCGAATTCGTGACCTACTTAAACAAGAACCGCGGAACGCTTTTCGATCCGCCGATTTTACTGAAGCATGAGTTCGCGATCGAGCGCGGCAATGCCACGGTCGAGATCGCATTGCAGTGGAACGATGCGTATGACGAGAAAGTCTTCGCATTCGCTAATAACATCCACAACCACGAGGGCGGAACTCACCTGATCGGTTTCAAGACCGCGCTCACTCGCACGATCAACAATTATGCGAACGCCAATGAGCTGTTAAAAAAGGACACTGAATCGCTGACGGGCGACGACGTGAGAGAAGGACTCACCGCAGTGGTGAGCGTCAAGGTGCGCAATCCGCAGTTCGAGGGACAGACCAAGGCCAAACTTGGGAACAGCGAAGTGAAGGGTGTGGTGGAGACGGCCGTCAATGAAAAGCTCGGCGCCTACTTTGAGGAGAATCCCCCGGTCGCGAGGAAGATCATCGGCAAGGCGGTTGATGCCGCCCGTGCCCGCGAGGCGGCGCGCAAGGCGAAAGACCTGATCCGGCGCAAAAGCGCCTTGGACGGCGGTTCATTGCCCGGCAAGCTCGCGGATTGCTCGGAAAAAGATCCGGCACTCAGTGAACTGTACATCGTCGAGGGTGATTCCGCCGGCGGTTCGGCCAAGCAGGGTCGGGATAGGAAATTTCAGGCCATCCTGCCGTTGAAGGGCAAAATTCTCAACGTCGAAAAGGCCCGCTTCGACAAGATGCTGACGAGCGATGAAATCCGGACGCTGATCATGGCGCTCGGAACTGGCATCGGCCGCAAACGCGAAGAGAGCGACAAGGCGGACAAAGACACGTTCGACATCGCCAAAGCGCGCTATCACAAAATCATTCTCATGACCGACGCGGACGTGGACGGCAGCCATATCCGCACGCTGTTGCTCACCTTCTTTTTCCGGCAGATGCCCGAACTGCTCGAGCGCGGGTACATCTACATCGCGCAGCCGCCGCTCTTCAAAGTCAAAAAGGCCAAGGTCGAGCGCTATCTCAAGGACGAAGGGGCGTTGAACGAATACCTCGCCGATCTCGCCGTCGAAGACGTGCATCTGTATCTGGAAGGGACTCAGGACTTCGTGACCGGACGCCGACTGCTGCCGATCTTGAAAAAGATGATCGCGTTCGAGACGCTGCTGGCGCGCTTCAACAAGAAACCGCACGAAGCCGCCATGATCCGGGCCTTTGTGGACGAACCAGGGCTTGACCGGGATCTACTTAAGGACCAGGCCGCGCTGGCCGAGGCCGTGGCCAATGTGAAGAAGACGCTTCGCATCGTGTACCCCAAGTTAGAACCGAGTCTGGAGATCCTTCCCGACGAAGAACACCAATCGAACAAGATGTTATGCCGCTTGCAAGCCAGCGGCACCACGTTCGGTCTGGATGTGACGCACGATCTGGTCGGGTCAGCGGATTTCCGCGAGCTGCAAAAACTGTCCCCTTCCGCAATCGGCCTGGGACGCGCACCGTATAAACTCAAGGCGAAAGGCCAACAACAAGAATTGCGGTCGACCGCGGATCTCGTGAGAGCGATCCTCGATCTCGGTAAGCAGGGGCTGGCCATCCAGCGGTACAAAGGATTGGGCGAAATGAACCCGGGTCAATTGTGGGAAACCACGATGAACCCCGAAGCGCGCACGCTGCTGCGGGTCAAACTCGAGGACGTGCCAGGGGTCGATGAAATCTTCACGATCCTCATGGGTGACGAAGTTGAGCCGCGCAGAAATTTCATCCAGACCCATGCCTTGGAAGTCAAAAACTTGGACGTGTAAGAGGAACGTGGCCCGTCAGATGCCTCAATGGTCATCCGGCAAGACCGTCGCGAGTCAAGTGTCGAGGTGGACGTTGCCGAACGTTATGTCGCTGAGCCACGCGAGGATGAAGCAGGTGATCATTTCAAGCATCCGAGGAACGTATGCCGCCTGATGAACGCCTAGGGCAGATCGCCATCGAAGACGAAATGCGGGCCTCCTACCTCGATTACGCGATGAGCGTCATCGTCGGCCGCGCACTGCCCGACGTGCGCGACGGTCTCAAGCCCGTGCACCGCCGCATCCTGTTCGGCATGAACGAGATGGGACTTGTGCATAATCGGGCCTACCGAAAATCGGCCAAAATCGTCGGCGAGATCATGGGCAATTACCATCCGCACGGCGATTCCGCCATCTACGACACGTTGGTGCGCATGGCGCAGGACTTCAACATGCGCTATGTGCTAGTTGACGGCCAAGGGAATTACGGCTCGATGGACGGTGATTCTCCGGCGGCCATGCGCTACACGGAAGCGCGCATGACGAAGCTCGCGGAAGAGATGATGGCCGATATCGACAAGGAAACCGTCGATTTCGGGCCTAACTACGATGAGTCCCGTCAAGAACCGCTGGTGCTGCCGACGAAGGTGCCCAATCTCCTCATTAACGGGGCCGGCGGCATTGCCGTGGGCTATGCGACCAATATTCCCACCCACAACATCGGCGAAGTGATCGATGGTCTGCTGCTGCTGCTGGAAAACCCGGACGTGACGATTGCCCAGTTGATGAAGAAAATCCCGGGACCGGACTTTCCGACCGCCGGATTTATTTACGGCATGAGCGGGATCAAAGAAGCTTATGAAACTGGCCGCGGACTGCTCTCGCTGCGCGCGAAGGTTGTCGTCGAAAGCGATGAGCGAACGGAACGAGAGCGATTGATCGTTACGGAAATCCCCTACCAGGTCAACAAGGCCAAGCTCATCGAGAAGATCGCCGAATTGATTCAAGAGGACCGCATCAAAGGTATCAGCGATCTCCGCGACGAATCGTCCGACCGGGAAGGGGTCCGGATCGTCATCGATCTCAAGCGCAACGAGATCCCGCTCGTCATCCTCAACAACCTCTATAAGCACACTCAGCTCGAAACGACGTTCGGCGTGATCATGCTGGCGCTGGTCAACAATCGGCCGGAGGTCCTCAATCTCAAGCAGATTCTGCACCATTTCCTCGAGCATCGGCGGGAAGTGGTGGTCCGCCGCACCATCTATGAACTCCGCAAGGCTGAAGAGCGCGCGCATATTCTTGAAGGCCTCAAGATCGCGCTCGACAATCTCGATGCAGTGATCGCGCTGATTCGGCGCTCGCAGTCTCCCGATGAAGCCCGGGCCGGGCTGATACGGCAGTTCTCGCTGACGGACATCCAGGCCAATGCCATCCTCGACATGCGTCTCCAACGGTTGACGCAGCTCGAGCGGGCTAAACTCGTTGAGGAATATCAAGAAGTGCTGAAGCAGATTGAATATCTCAAGTCGGTGCTGGCGAGCCAAGCGCTGGTGCGGTCGATCATCAAGGATGAGTTGACCCAACTCCGCGAAGACTACAAGGACGATCGCAAGACGCAGATTGTAAAGGAAGAGGCCGAGATCAGTCTCGAAGATTTGATCGCCGAGGAGGAGGTCGCCGTCACAATTTCTCACGCCGGGTACATCAAACGAAACGCGGCGTCGCTGTATCGTGCCCAGCGGCGCGGCGGCAAGGGCAAGATCGGCATGGGCATCAAGGATGAAGACTTCGTCGAAACGCTGTTTACGGCGTCGACGCATGACACGCTGCTGTTCTTCACCGATGCCGGCAAGGTCTTTTGGCTCAAAGTGCACGAGATTCCGGAGGCGAGCCGGGCCGCAAAGGGCAAGGCGCTGGTGAATCTATTGGCGCTCACCGGGAGCGAGAAGGTCACCGCGACGTTAGCGGTGAAGGATTATCCCGAGGACCGGTTTGTGGTCATGGCCACGAAGAACGGCCTCATCAAAAAGACGGAGCTCTCCGCCTACAGCAATCCACGGCAGGGCGGCATCATCGCCCTGGGGCTCGAGGACGGCGACAAACTCATCGGTGTGCAGGTCACCGATGGCCAACGGGAAATTCTGCTCGGGACAAAACAGGGCATCACCATCCGCTTTTCTGAAGGCGATGTGCGGGCCATGGGACGGACGGCCTACGGCGTCAAAGGCATCACGCTCGAGGAAGGCAACGAGGTGATTGGGATGGAAACGATCACGCCTGATTCGACGACCGCCATTCTCACCGTAACAGAAGGGGGGTACGGCAAGCGCACGCCCGTCGGCGAATACCGCGTCCAAGGCCGTGGAGGCAAGGGCATCATCAGCGTCAAGACCACCGAGCGCAACGGGTTAGCCATCGGCTTTTTACAAGTAAGGGACAGCGATGAAATCATGTTGATGGCTGCGCAGGGCAAGGTGCTGCGCTGCAAGGTGGGCGATATCCGAGAGATCGGCCGCAATACGCAGGGCGTGAGAATACTCGACCTGGACGGCGACGAGGATCGCGTGGTAGCTGTCGCGCGTTTGGCGGACAACGGGGAGCGGGAAGAGGCGGGTTCTGACGAAGGCGCCGCCGGACAATAACCGGCCGCTTTGCCCTGCCCGTGTCTCCGATGAACGATGCACCAACACCCCAGGCTCCCTCTCCTTCCCAAAAGAAGCCGCTCGATACGGTCGTCAAACTCGCCTTGATGGTGTTTTTCGGATCGTTTGCGCTGATCTGGGGCGGAATGTACCTGAGCCGGCCGGATCGATCGATCCCTCCCTATAGCATCGGCTCTCAGGAGGGCACGGCCGTCTCCATTCATGTCCCGGCGTGGACGAGCGATACCGAAATCGAAACGCTGATCGAGCGTTTCCGGAAGGTCGGGCGGGAGACGCGAAACTTCGGACCGATGAAGATCAGACCAACGACACCTGACGACCCCGCCGGACGCTATCGCCGAATCAGTATTTATATTTTCACCCACGACGCGTGGGCGGAGGCGCCGATTCTACACCAATATTTGAGCGGTGATGACCTCGAGGTCCGCAAAGGCTTCAAGCGGGCGCTTCGGGGGTTCTATCAGCTGACGGACACCGAGGAAGAGGGAAGGATCGGTCCGATGGTCGATGGGCCGGATTCTGCCGCCACGGCGGCGTATTCGCGGCAATTGTTCAAGCAGGCGGTGACCCCTCATCGTTGAGCGCTGACCGTGAAAACGCTGCGGCCATGAGCGAGGCCAATCGCGTTCTCAGTTCAGGATCCTGCACGGCAGCTGCATGGGCTGCGGCTTCGGTCATCGCAGCGTCGCTCACGGGGACGTTTGCGGGCGATGGCCCGGCGGCTACGGCAGGAACGTCCGGAATATCTCCCACACGGAAGGCGATGTCCGTAAGCATGTCAGATCCAGCCCGCTCGTTCAATTTCGCCAGTAGCGTGGGCTTCAGAAAGACGAGTTGCTGCAGCCAGACGGAATTTCTGACAATGAGGTACAGTTTCTTGAAGCGGACCTGCGTAGGCCACGTATGAGAGCCGACGGGTTCCCCGATGATGTTACGCCATTGCTGTTGGAGCCGGAGCTCGAACAGATGGGATTGCAGCCCGAGCCGTTTCGAGAGACCCGAAAGGATCGTGCTGAACGAATCGAGAGAGCCGGAAGGACGCATGGCGAATCTTAAGCGGGAGTCCTGGTCAGGTCAAGAGGACGGGTTGCCGAGGGAATCATGACAGCGCGCACCGACGCCTCCGAAAAAGTTGTGGCGACGAACCGCAAGGCGTTTCACGATTATTTCATTGAGGAGCGATACGAGGCAGGCATCATGCTTCAGGGCACCGAAGTCAAATCCTTGCGCGAAGGCCGGGTGAACCTGCAAGACAGTTATGCCTCTGTGCGAGGAAGCGAAGTCTACCTTCATCAGTGTCATATCAGTCCCTACAGTCATGGGAACATTATGAATCATGATCCCACGCGAGTCCGGAAGCTGCTGCTTCACAAAGCCGAGATCCATAAGTTGCTGGGCAAGACGCAACAAAAAGGGCTCACCCTGATCCCCCTCCGCATCTACTTCTCCAAGCGCGGATACGCGAAGGTCGAGCTTGGGCTCGCCAAGGGCAAGAAGCTGTACGACCGGCGCGAGACCATCAAAACCCGCGAAGCCGGCCGAGAAGTCCAGCGGGCCATCAAAGAAAGAAAATAACACAGGCGGAGTCCTGTCACTTGACGGACCACGAATCGTCCTCGCACCCGATGTAGGGACCTGCCGTTGGACGGTCCAGGTCCTTGAGATGCCACCCGCGTCTCGTCAGAGCGCACGAAGTTGACACCGACGAATGGAAACTTGTAGTACTACGATGGTTTCCAGCGTATTTCTATGTCTGCTCACAGCTCGAGACAGAGAACAGGCGCATCTGTCGTCGCACGGAACGTGGTCGCTGCGGCCAGGCGCCAATTTTTCGTCCACGGCTTCAGAAGGGTCAGCATGGACGATCTCGCCGCCGAGCTGCGAATGAGTAAGAAGACCCTCTACGCCTGCTTCCCGAGCAAGTCGTCGCTCGTGGAAGCTGTGTTGAAAGACAAATTTAACGAGGTAGAGGCGGATCTCAGCCGGCTGGCATCGGAGCGCTCCTTAGACATGGAAGAAGAGATCCATCGGTTTCTCCAGCGCGTGCAACGGCACACGGCCGAAATTCACCCGTCGTTCGTTCGGGACTTGGGGCGGGAAACGCCGGATTTGTTCCAGATCGTCGAACATCGCCGACGTC
>JAICVE010000418.1 GCA_025935475.1 Nitrospira sp.
GCCCAAAGTATCCGGCTCAGATGTCTGGCGGCACTTCGGGCGCGCGAATGTGTCGTATCTCGCCCCGGCCGTCAATGGCCTCACGCTTCAAGCCGGCCTGTTCAACAGTTTCATCGGCTACGAGTCGCTGTATGCCAAGGACAACGGCAATTACACGCGCGCCTGGATCGCGGACTATTCGCCGTATTTGATGTTCGGAGTGAATGCCCAATACCAGTTCAACGAGCGATGGAGCGGCGCCTTCTTCATCATCAACGACTATTTCCATCTCGAGAACTCCAACAGCGTCCCGAGCTATGGCTCGCAGGTCCAGTACAAGCCCGCATCAGCATGGACCGTCAAAGAAACGATGTATTATGGGCCAGACCAGGCTGACACATCGTTGGAGTTCTGGCGCTTTTTTTCCGACTCCATCGTCGAATGGAAAGGCGACGAGGTGACCGTGGGGTTCGATTATCAGATCGGGACCCAGAAGAATGCTTCGGCTCCCGGGAATCCCCGTGATTTCTACACCGGTGCCACCATTGAAACTCGATGGCACATTGCCGGTCCCTGGACCGTCTCCGTACGACCCGAATTTTTTTGGGATCGGAACGGCCTCATGACTGGTTCAGAGCAGTTCATCAAGGCCATTACGGCCACCGCAGAATACCGGCTGCCCTACCTGTGGACCAATACGATCTGTCGATTGGAATATCGGTACGACGACTCGACCGGAGCAGGAGGGGGGTTTTACAAAGGCACGAACAATCTGTTGACGCCCGGGCAGCAGATGCTGATCTTCGCGCTCATCGGAACGTTCGATTCGCCGTGAGGACCCACCTTGTTGAGCGCCCGGTCGTCGACAACGAGAGGTGGTATGCGGTATGAGAATGCAGGGATGGAGTCAGGGATGTCCGCTTCCATGGTTCATCTGAGCGAGAAACCGGTCCGTCACTTCCGGCAGATTCTGCTTTGGCCCATCCAGCTCATGCCAATCCGCGAAGGCGCCCCGATTCAGAAACATTGGGAGCGGTTGCAGGCTCCTGACAAAGACAATCCATGGCGTGAATTGGCGGACGAATTCACAGGCGACCCTCATCAATTTCAAGAACGGCATTACAGCGAGTTCGTGACATTCCTCCCCTACGTCCAGCGGTTCCTCTACGGAGAAGGGAAAGGGGGCGATAGGGACGTCGAGCAGGAGTCCTGCATCCGTGTATTTCGTCGCTGCGATGTCGCCAAGGTACGGGCCACGTTCCCCGGCTCCCGTTCCGTCCCCGTGACACTGAATGTGGCGCATGTGGATCTGTATTTCTTCTATGACATCGACGTGGCGATTCTCGTCGTCGAGGTGTTTGCGGACGATCTGCCGTTGCCGCAGGCGCAGAACGCGCTGTTCCGGCTGGGTCGCTGTTATCCCACGTATTGGGAACCTGACGGGCACGGAGGCCACTGCCCCAAGCAGGTGGAATGGCTCTCATCCGAAGAGAAGGTACTGGCCGTATCCGATTATGAGAACAGTGAAAAGTACCTCTCGTTCGCTTGCCGGTATCGGGCTCCGAGTCTCGCCTCTCATTGGGAATTTTTGCTCGAACCGCTCGTGCTTCACCATTCCGGAAAGAAGGGTCTTCTTCGATACCGGCAGATTGAATACCACCTGATGCCAGTGATGGCCTACCTCGTAATGGATGATCCGGGAGCATTGACCCGCGAAGAGTTCGTACGGCTGGGGCTCGCGACCGCCCCTGGCACGCCCGAATCACTCCCCTATTCCAAGCGTTACCTGCAGAACTTTGAAGAACGCTATTGCTACGACCGGTACTGGAATGGAGAAGGACAGGAGCGTCCCGGGACCCGCTTCATGTGCACCGGACGCGTGTTCACGATGGTGGGAGATTGCGGCGAGCGCCTCTTCGCGGATCGTAAAACAGACCTCGAACAGTTCCGGCACGAATATTTTCTTTTGTTTCTGATCCCTCATTTTCACAAGGCCGCCCTGCTGATGCTCGCCGATCGTCTGGTGGATGCGACAAATAACCTGGATATTACGAACCGAGACTCCGTGCGGCAGTTCCGAGCCGTCATTCGACACACCCTGGGTGTCTTTCTGCGCTTCAGCCACCGCTATTGGTCGCATCAGGTCTCCGATCATGGGCAAGTGAAGGAGCTTTATCGAATGATCAGCGACCATCTGGGCACTGATCGCCTCTATGCCGAACTCAGGTCGGAGCTTGAAGATATGAGCCAGTATCTGGACAGCGAGGCGTTGCGTCGACAGGGTGAGACCATGGTGCGCCTCACTGTGGTGGCCACCATGGGTTTGATCGGGGTGGCGACCACTGGTTTTTGGGGTATGAACTTATTTCTGGTGACCGATGAGCCGCCCCTGACACGGTTTTTTTATTTTTTGATCATCTTGATACTGGCCGTCGGCCTCACCTTCTACACGGTGTTGAAATCCAGGCGGCTATCCGATTCCCTGGAAACCCTAGCCGATGAACACCAGTCGGCACAAGCCAAGCTGGCGTCGTTAGCGAATGTCTGGAAAAGGAAGCGGGATCGGAACAGACTCGATTGACATCGAACCCTTCACTTCGAAGGAGGAGTCAGTACACACCACATCCGGCGGGTACCCGATTTCTGATCCGTGACCGGTTCGCCGCTGAAAAAGCTCACCTGCCAAGCCACGATGTCGTCTTTGGGATCTGGCGTACTCGTCCAATAGATTTCGGACTTGATATTCGAAAAGGGATGGCCGAGTGGAAGCGACGGATCGCGCTGTGCAGGATCGATCAGGCTCTTGAGCTCTTCCACCGAGGGCCCACGCCACCCTTTCTGTCCGCCCACGTCCTTGGCCGCAC
>JAICVE010000029.1 GCA_025935475.1 Nitrospira sp.
ACCTTGGCGCAATCGGCAATCGCGGTCAGTTGCGGCATCCCTGAACCAGATACGATGCGCGTGGTACAAATTGACCCGGGTCCCACCCCGACCTTGACCGCATCGACACCGGCGTTCAGCAAATCTTTGGCCGCCTCCGCAGTGGCGATATTGCCGGCCACCAATTCCACGGTCGAGTGCTGCTTCTTGATCATCTTGACCGTGTCGACAACCGCCTGCGCGTGGCCGTGCGCCGTGTCAACCACGATGAGGTCGACGCCGGCTTTTTTGAGAAGTGCGAGTCGTTCTTCCGTATCCCCTCCGACACCGACGGCCGCGCCGACGCGCAACCGGCCATGGGCATCCTTGCAGGCATTCGGATACTTGATCCGCTTCTCAATGTCCTTGATGGTGATCAATCCCTTGAGTTCGCCCTGCTTGTTGACGACCGGGAGCTTCTCGATCCGATGCTCATGCAGAATCTCGCGGGCCTTTTCGAGGCTGGTCCCTTCCGGCGCCGTGATCAATTTGTCCCGCTTCATGACCTGGGACACCTTGAGATCCAGACGGGTCTCGAACCGGAGATCGCGATTCGTCAGGATGCCAACCAGTTTCTTGTTTTTGGTGACGGGAATGCCCGAGATGCGGTATTTGGCCATCAACTCGTGAGCGTCGCGGATGGTCTGATCCGGCGAGATCGTGACCGGATCCAGAATCATCCCGCTTTCGGATTTCTTGACTCGGTCGACTTCCGCCGCTTGATCGGCGGGGGTCAGGACTCGATGAATGATGCCGACTCCCCCTTCACGCGCCATGGCGATCGCCAGCCGCGATTCTGTGACCGTGTCCATTGCGGAGCTGATGATGGGGATATTGATTTGGATGTTTCGCGTGAGGTGCGTGCGGACATCGACTTCGCTGGGCAGGACGGCAGATTTCGAAGGCACCAGAACCACATCGTCATACGTGAGTCCGAGGCGTGGTTCTTTCTCGAGCATAGTCCTCCGTGACCGGGGCCGTCAGGCCTTTTGGGGTTGTTGCGCCTTCTCGATCTCCGCCGCTGCTTCCGCTGCTTCCTGCAGGCGCTCGCTGCCTTCGTCAGCCGGCATGAACTGCTGCACGCGGGTGTTGCCGCTGTCGACGACGAATACGCTGCCTCTCGCATCGACCGCAAGTCCATACGGGAAATTGAATTGGCCGTCGCCGTTGCCGTACCCTCCCCACTGCGTAATAAAGTTACCTTCCTTGTCGAATTTTTCGACGCGATGATTGCCGGTGTCCGTGACATACACGTCCCCGGCTGCGTCGAGTGCAATACCCCAGGGCGACCGCAACTGTCCGGCCTCCTGCGACAAGGGGCTGCTCGCGTGCCCCGCCTCCGCACTGCCGCCCCACTTCGTCAATAACTGGGGCAATACGTTCGTGCTCGTGTCGAACTTCTGCACCCGGTGATTGCCCATGTCCACGACATAGACGGCGCCGTCAGATTGATCGACGGCAATACCTCGCGGAAAATAGAACTGACCGTCGCCGTTGCCGAAGCTGCCCCACGACATGATGAATTCGCCGGTCATGTCGAATTTCTGCACCCGGAAGTTGGCACTGTCGACGACGTAGACATACCCGCGCACGCGATCTACGGCAATACCCCATGGCGAGTTGAACTGCCCCTCACCGTTGCCGCGCGAGCCGAACTTCATGAGGTAACCACCCAGCTTGCCGTCGAACTTCTGGACGCGGTGGTTGTTCGTATCGACGACCCACACGTCGCCCTTCCCGTCGCAGGCGATGCCGGTCGGGTTATGGAAATTGGCATTCGCGGCACCGAAGTTGCCCCACAGGATGATGAAGTTGCCGGCATTGTCGAACTTCTGAACGCGGTTGTTTCCGTTGTCCACGACGAAGAGAGCCCCTTGCTGGTCCGCGCATAGGCCGTAGATCGGCGCCATGAACTCGCCGCCGTGCAGGAGCGACGCGCCGCGGCCAGACCGTCCCCAACTCGACACGCAGAGGTAGCCCGAGGTATTGACCAGAATCGTCGCGCTGGCCGGCGTCGATACGTTTCCGCCGACGTCCTTGAACCAGACGTAAATCGTCTTCTGGCCGTCGCCCGGAGACAGAATGAACGGAATCGTGGCGCCGAATTTCAATGCCGGCGTCACGTCGACCCATCCCGGCGTACCGGCCATTGGTGTCATCGGCGCTTCGGACACATAATAGGCGCCAACGCCTGTGTCGATGTCGTTCGCGGAAATGGTCACAACCACTTCCGGCGTATTGGTCATGAACGCGCCGTGATTGATGACCGCGTAGGAATTCTGCGGCGCCGTAATGTCGATCAGCACCGGCGTGGCGGACACCTGATTCGAGAGGTCGCTTTCCACCTCCCCGTCAAACACCGCCGCTACGGAATAGAAGTAGGCCGTGTCGTTGGTGAGACCCGTATGCGTGAAGGGATTGGTCACCCCCTCGATCTTGGTTCCGCTGAGCTTCGTCACCTGTGGAGAGGTGTTGAAGTACAGGTTGTAGGAGATCGCGCCGGGTACCTCCAGCCAGCTGAGGAACGTTTCCGTATCGCCGGCCTTCACGGCAACGTTGCTCGGAGGCGGCGTGGCAGTGGTCGCCTGAGCCTTCGGCTTTTCGTCCTTGCCTCGATTGATCTCTTCGTCGGTCGGCACATACTTCAAGACGCGGTTGTTGCCGCTGTCGACCACATAGACACACCCTTCTTTGTCGACGGCGATCCCGTAGGGAAAATTCAATTGGCCTTCCGATTTGCCGCGGTTGCCCCAGGCGCAGAGGAAGGTGCCGTTGCCGTCGAACTTCTGGATCCGATGATTGCCGGTATCCACGACATAGACGTTTCCCAGCGCGTCGCAGGCGATGCCCCACGGCGTTTTGAACTGTCCGGGCCCCGCGCCCTCTCGTCCCCACTTCGTCAGGAAGCTGCCGCGGGCATCGAATTTTTGAACACGGTTGTTGCCTTCATCAGCCACATAGATATTGCCGACGAAGTCCACCGCCACACCCCGGGGGAAAAAGAACGCTCCATCGAAGCTTCCGTCGCGCCCCCACTTCAGGAGAGGCGTGCCGTCCGCTTTGAATTTTTGAATGCGGGCATTGCTCGTATCGGAAACGTAGAGATTGCCTTCCTGGTCCGTCGCGACGCCCCACGGCACATCGAACTTGCCCATGTCTGCGCCCCGCCAGGCAAATCCGAATTTCCCCCACGCCTGCATGGCGTTGCCATCGAGATCGAATTTCTGCACTCGATTGTTCCCGCTATCGGCGACATAGACAGCATCGTTCGCACCGACCGCCAATCCGCGCGGGTAGTAGAAGTTGCCATCCTGGGAGGACGGCTCGCCACCCCACCGGGCGACAAATTTTCCAGTCTTGTCGAACTTTTGGATCGAGTGATTGTCCGTATCGGCGACGTAGAGATTGCCTTCTTTGTCGAGGGTGATTCCGGTAGGCGAACTGAATTCTCCCTCGTCAACACCTTCTTGTCCGATACAGGCCGCCAGCAGATACGGCGACGGGATGGCCATCACTTCTTGTGATTCCGGACTTTCGCCTTTCGGCGTGACGACCGTCACGACATAGTGATAGCAGCTGCCGTTGGCGAGATCGTCGTGGACAAAGGGAGACTGCGCCCCTTCCAGACAGGTGGCTTTTTCCTTTTTCACTCCGATGACGGTTTTGAAGTCCTCCGGACCCGCGATGGGCCGGGTCAGTTCGGAAAACTTGATCTGGACGCCCTTCGTCGTCAGGAAATAGAGGTTGTAGTACATGGCGTCGGGAACAGGGTCCCACGTAATCGTGATCCGGCCGTTTCCACACTTGGCCGCCACGTTGGCAGGCGCTGGAGGCAGTTCGTCTTCTTCGGCGATCGAGTCGCCGGCGCCCCATTCACCCTGGCTCCCTTCGATGGTGAGTGCTGCACGATGGAATCGAAACATCTCGTTCAGGAGCCATGCTTTCATCATAGGTGGTGCCTCTTGTTCCTCGACAGGGTTACAACCAAGAAACGAACGTCTTTCAATGAGTTAGATCGGGATTGGGGAGTCTAACAAAGCAAAAAGACGAAATGCAAGGGAGGCACGGCCTGTCTCGTTCGAGGATGACGGCAGAAGACCGTGATTCTGCAAAATTCGCGGTCTGAGTCAGGGAAATTTCCATCAATCGGGACAGAAAATTGTCCCGAGCGGTTCTTCAGAAACCGAAATCAAGAGCGAGAGTATCTAGAGGGGGAACGGACGAGGATACCCTGACTCGACGGGAATGCGCCCGTTAGCCCTGCTCAACCGGTTCAGGCATTAACGTCTGCGGCTCCCACGATTCCAATTCCTGTTCCGACGAAGAAGCCGACTGAGGCTCGAGAGTGGCCTCTTCCTGTTCCATGGGGAGCAGCGCCTGCTCGGCTTCGCCCAGCTCTTTGAATTCACGAAGCGGAGGCAGCTGGGCGATGTCCTGAAGCCCGAAATGTTCCAGGAAAAACTTGGTCGTGCCGTACATGATCGGGCGCCCGGGGACCTCCTTTCGTCCGACGATGCGGACGAGTTTCCGTTCGAGCAGCGTCCTCAGGACGCCTGACGTTTCGACCCCGCGAATATCTTCGATTTCGGCACGCACCAACGGCTGTTTGTACGCAATGATCGCGAGCGACTCGAGCGCAGACCGTGACAGCTTCTGGGCCGCCTTGGCCTTGTCCAAACGCTTCAACCACGGGGCATACTCGGCCTTGGTCACCAGACGGTAGCCGCCAGCCAGCTTGACCAGTTGAATGCCTCGGTTATCTTGCGCGAGATCCTGTTCCAGCCGCATGAGCGCCTGTTCAACTTCTGCCTTAGAGACACTTCCTACGGCGGTCACCAGACGTGACAACGAGACCGGCTCGGGGGACACGAACAAGAGTGCTTCCAGCACGGCGGCGAGCTCGCATCCTTCAAGGCGGTCGTCGGGTCTCTCAACGGAAACCGGCCCGTTCTCCGACAGCTCGCCTTCCTGCTCTCCACTCATCATCTCGCACATGCCTTCCGTGCCCGCATCACGCAGCTCCGATGAGCCCATGCTTACCTCCATTCCGAATCATCCAATTCCGCCGGATCCGGCACCAATGAGAACGTACGCGAGACTAGAATCGGCCCGAAACTTTCGGCCTGATAGACGCGAACGGTGCGCAATCGAATAAGTTCCAGCAACGCCAAAAAAGTCACGATGATCACCAACCGATGGCAGGACGCCTCAAAGAGAGCCTCAAAGCCGATCGACTCCTGTCCTTCCAAAGCTTCCAGAATGGCGTTCATTCGGTCGCGGACGGTCAGGTTGTCGGGAATAATTTCCAGCAGCTTCTTGCCGGGATTGCGATCGAGAATGGTCTGCAACGCGTCGACGAGGTCGAACAAGCCGATGTTGTCCAGCATCGCGTCATCCGACGACTCAGCACTGGTCTCGCGCGCGACGACCGGCCGGCTGTAAATCTCCCGCCACATCCGCTCTTGCGTATCCAACTGACGGGCCGCCTCTTTAAAGGTCTTGTACTCCAGCAGTCGTCGAACGAGTTCTTCGCGCGGGTCCGGTCCGTCTTCTTCATCCTCGGCGCTTTCCTCGACGGGAAGCAGCATTTTGGATTTGATCTGTAACAGCGTGGCCGCCATGACGAGGAACTCTCCGGCGACGGTGAGATTCAAGTCCTTCATTGCCTCGATATAGCTCAGATATTGTTGAGCGATCATCGCGATGGGAATGTCGTAAATGTTGATTTCGTTCTTCTTGATGAGGTGGAGGAGCAGATCGAGAGGCCCCTCGAAATTCTCGATACGGACCTGGTACGGCAGTTCGGTCTGTTCGGCCCCGTCGATTTGGTTATCCACAAGGCGCTTTATACCAGCTTTGGGGGAGACGAGCAAGGGCCTGGCTATTAGTTGTGGTTAAAAGGTCACCTGGATCGAACTAGATACGCGATCAACAAGGCGCTGAAGAGGAGGAGGGAGAGGGTGATGGCATATTGGATTTGGGGGTTCTCGATGCCCAAACTTTCGGCCTTGCCGGAACGCTTCGCTCGCGTGAATTGCGGCCCCTTTTCGAAAAACGCCTTGGAAAAATCTTCACGGCCGTTGAATTGCGCGTCGTCAAAGTCCGCAGTGGCCCGAAAGGTTGCACGACGGAAATAGGCATCCCCATCGAACCGGGTAAAGGTAAAGAATGCGTCGCCGTCGAACAGCGCTTCAGAGAAATCCGCCAACCCGGTGAACTGACTTCCTGAGAACCCAGTGCCCAGCTTGAAGTAGGTTCTGGCCAGATTCGCATCACGATCGAAACGCACCTCGAGGAACTCCGCCAATCCGCTGAAGCCCGACTGCTCAAACGTGACCGATCTATGAAATCGGGAGCGGTGGAAACGTGTGTGAGGGCCAAAGGCTGTTTTCTCGCCGGTCACCTCGCCGAGAAACTGACTTTGCACGAAATACCCTTCTGCGAGAAACACCGCCCCGGACAAGACCACCGGTTGTGTGAACACGGAGCGCGACAGATCTATCATTTGCTCGAATGCCGTGCCTCGAAACGTCACTGGACCGCTGAAGACGAGGGTGCCCTCCGCCGACCGATGCACAATCCTCCCCTGCACGGTAGAATTCACGAGAGACAGCCCGCCGGCGATCACTCTGACCTCCTGATCGTGCGGACCAATGATTCCGTCAATCACCGGAGGCACGCTGACGACAGGCAACGTCTCAAGCGCCAAGTCGCCGTGAATCACGACACCGTCAAGATCGACGATCTGTCCTCGTGTCAACGCTGCCAGGATTGCTGACGCTTTGACGGCATGCGCGTTCCGCTCGACCTGCGAGCAGGACGCGCTGAGATGAATTGTGAACCGTTCTTGAGCGCCGGGCGACGCGTCGTCGAGAAGGCAGCCGGCGGAGGCCTGGGCAGGAGATACACAGAGCCATGCTGCCACCCACCAGCGACCGAGGGAACCCGTCTTAAACATGACGGCCCTTATACGGAATGCCCTTGTGCAAGGCAAGTCACGAAAATCGCCACTTGCTTTACGCAGACGCACGGTTTGGTAGACTCGTTTCCATGCATCCACAGGCCCTGCTGATCGTCCCGCTCCTCACGACCCTCCTCATGACGGTTGCTGTGCCTGCGCATGCCGAGTACATCGAACTGCCCGTCCTGGCTGCAATTGGACAAAACAACCTCGGCGTTTTTGAGATCATGTTGATGGGCTGGGACAGAAAATCCGATCCGAATCCGGTTCAACTTCAGATGAATGTCGCAGGCGTTCGCTACGGGAAGACCCAATTGGGATCGATGGCTCAGGCCTTCGACTACGCCGTTGAACGCACCACCGGCCTAAGGCCTACAGGTACGGTGGTTGTGCAGGGGATTACCTACAGACCCACCGGCACTGATGGTCCGAGCGCCGGCGCCGCGATGGCGGTGGGATTCATTGCCATGTTCAAAGGCGATCGTATTCAGCGGGGTACAGCGCTCACCGGAACTCTAGAACCCGGCGGCCGGATCGGCTGGGTCGGCGCCATTCCCGATAAAATCCGGGCGGCAAAACGGGAGGGCTATCACACCGTGCTTGTGCCACGCGGGCAGCTGCACTCGGCGCACTGGAATCTCATTGAATTGGGCTTTCAACTCAACGTCACGGTCAAGGAAGTCGACACCATCGACGACGCCTATCTGCTCATGACCGGTAAGAACCCCTGATCGCCTCACGCCGGAAGCCTCAGCCTTGCGCGAGCCCTTCTCGAATTCCCGTCAGGATAGCCTCATACTCTTCCGGCATCAGCCGATGCATCCCGAGTGCAAGCCTCCGCGTCAGCTCCGCCTGATCCGGAATTTTTAGCACGCGCAGCAAGAGCACCTGACTAGCAGGGGCCGACCATGTCCAACGCTTCACACCATCGATTCGCACAAATCCATGCCTGGCTTCCGTCCGCAATTCATCCTTGAGAAATTCGTCAAGTCCTGAGAAGTCCTGCACCGGAGGCACGAGTGTGAATTCCGCGCAAAGGCCAATCTTCAGAACGTAGACCACGCCCCGGGACTTCGGTGTCAGATAGGTTTGGAGATTGGATCGAATGAGAGCGGTGCACAATCCCCATAGCCCGTGTGAAAGCTGAAGGTCCGCACTCGCTTCGGAGGTCCGCTCACGCAGCGCTGGAACAATAAAGAGAAAATCGCTCACGACATGTGCTCATCAACGTCAGGCTGGACAGCTGTCAGGCCGGAAGCTTTGGTCAGGGGAGGCGATAGGGTTTAGTGCCGATAGTCGTCGGAATCATCGATGAGATCGTCAGACTTTTCGATGTAATCCACGTCTTCTTCCTCGTCGTCGTCCAGGGAGAGGTCTTCTTCCACATCTTCATCCATCTCGCTTTCGCCGCTGAGATCGATCTCCTCCTCGCCGATCTCTTCCTCATCCAACTCGGGCTCCTTGGGCATCGCCGGTATTCCCTTCGACGCGGGGAGCTTTCTAGGTTCTTCATTGGGCACAGCCTTTTTCACAGCCGTGGGTTTGGACTGAGCGGGGGTCGCGCCAGTTTTTTTCTTCGGAGCCAAGGTGGCGGTCGGCTTCTTTGCCGTCTTCTTCGCCGCTTTTTTTGGCGATTTCTTGGCCTTCGCCTTGACAGCTTTCTTTTTTGCCGGACGCTTCTTCATCTTCGCCATCGATCCTCTCCTCTTTCATTCCCACGCACGTTGAACTCAATGCGGCCTCCATCTAGCATGAATATACGGAGTGTTGCAACGGGGTCTGGACTCGGGTTTTCCCTACCTTCAAGGGGTGATCCATACCGTCACGACGGCCGGAGCGCTGTCCGCTCCCTTGAGCGTATCCGGGCCCGCCATGTCGGTCACCACCAACGAAAATTGATACTGTTTTTGCTCTGAAACCTGGGGCGCCACGAAGGTCGCCTTGGCCTCGTTCACGTTGCTGAGGATGACGCGATGACCAAGGATCTGCTTCCACTCGAAGTGGAGTGGATCGCCGTCAGGATCGCGGCTTCTCAGGCCGTCAAGCAACACCAGCTCACCCGATTTGGCGTGCAGTTCTTTGACCACTTCCGCAATCGGCGGGCGATTCGGTTCTCCATCCGTCTGAACGATAACGTCGACCATTCCCGTTTTCCCACGGTTCTCGACGGCAACGGCCGCCTTGCCCGCGCCTGTCACTTGGAGGACGCCTTGGGCGTCCACCGAGACGACCCGTTCATCAGATGAACGGAAGCGACTGCCGGCACTCGGACCGACAAGGGGCCGAGATACGCCGTCACTGAACTGTCCAACCGCAGGAACCATCACCCGCTTACCAGCCTGCGCCAGCCTCCACGGTTTCTGGACCGTGAACTCTATGGCCTGTAGCTCGGCGGTCGTCTCTACAGTCACCAGCACCTCGTCAAACTCCTCATGACTTTCCATGCGACCTCTGACGACCTCACCAACGGCTAACAGTCGCATTCTGCCGAGAGCGTCGATGGGAACCACCACGGTGCCGACAAACTGAGAGCCGTCTGGCGATGGCGTAAATGGAGCCGAATTCGCCTGGTGGGAGGCCAGCGGTTCCTCATCGATTCGATACCAATAATAATGGAGACGTCGCAGATTGAGTTCTTTATCCACGTCAATGGCAACTCGAAGCGTTTGACCTGAAACCACCTGTGCATCAGCGGACGGCATCGTCAGAGTGAGTGCCAAGGCCGGCGCGGACAGTACGCCAAGGAGCCACCCGCTCCCTGCCAGCAAGACCAATCGAATTGTTAAGAACAAGGGTGACACCTGGGGTTCCCTAAACATCGTTGAAATAAGGCGAAGAATCGTACAATCCCCTTCCAAGGTCAAGAGTGTTCCTGGCAAAATTACACGGTGTGGACGCCTACTGGCCTCCTTGACCGGCATGGTAGAATGGTTAACAGAAATCAGGATATGAAACACGCTATCTATAGACGAGTCTTTTTCGCCATGCTGCTGCTGATGGCATGGACGGCTTGGCCGACATCCGCGACTCCGCCCTATACGGCCATCATCATCGACAGCGGATCGCCCTACTTCGTTCCGAAATCAGCTACCGTGTCCGCTGGTGCACCGATCAGATGGGAGAATCCCACACCGACGGAACACACGATTACGCACGTCGGCTGTCTTGATGAGGGTGAAGGCTGTGCGTTCGATTCCGGCATCGTGCTTCCCAACGATACGTACACACACGCCGGCTTGACGCCGGGGAAATATCAGTACATCTGCCGTATCCATCCCATCATGCACGGAACGATCATCGTGACGGATGGCTCCCCGGTCCCTTCACAACTGTAATTCCGCCAGCCCCCTAGAAGTTCTTGCAGGAAAACCACAGGCTCGTGTAGGCTTCTGCGCCTAACGCTCCATGATTGGCATGAAGCCGGCTGTTGCTACTCACGAACCTCGTCATCTCTCAGGAGAGACCCTCAATCTCCTGGCCTGGCACATCCCCGACCTGGTCGCCTATCAACATCATCCCGACGAATGGTGGTTCGCCCCTCTCGACGACAACTTGCCGATCGTACGGTTAAACCGGACTGGTCTCGACATGCTCAAGGCGATGAACGGCCACACTACCGTCCGCACATTGCTTGAGCGGTATGGATCGAAAGTGTGCGGGCCGGACGGACAGCCCGGCCAGTGGCATTTAGAGCGCTGGGCCCTTCCCAATTATTCGCTCTGTTACTACGGGGCAGAGCCTCCCGGCGGCCACCGGCATAAGGCCAAGTGGGACATGCTGCTTCAACAGATCCGAGAGGGGTGGTCGGGACGGGACGGGTTTGAAGGTGAAGATCACCTCGAGGATTTTCACGTGCACGACCTGAAAGACAACGCCGAGGACGACGGGCATTTCGATCTGATCGAAACGACAGTCTCACATCTCTTCCGTGAGCCCAACGAAGCCTTGAACGGCCTGACCTATGGCAAGCTGCTCATGCAAAAACTCCGACGCCTCGGCTGGTTCAATCCAAAGCCGCACATCATCGTCGAAGTGGGCGGCGGGCTCGGCTATGTTGCCCGGGAACTCGGCAAGGAACTCCTGCCCTTCGAGAAGCAAAGCATCAAATACTGCTCGGTCGATATCACCAAACCCTTCCTGAAGCTACAAGTGACCCGCGCGAAAGCGGGCGGATGGCCTTGCAGCGGTACCCAAGCGAATGCGGAATGGCTACCCTTCAAAGATCATTCGGTGGATCTGGTCATCGACAACGAGAACATGGCCGACATGACACCAGTCAAGCTGACGAAAGGGGAATTGCTGTCAGGGAGGGGCGCCACTCCACAGCATCAGGAAGCGCTGGACTGGATCCGACGTGTGCGTCTGCCGCTCGGCGATGACTTGCCCGAGGACGTCATCTTCAATTTAGGCCCCTTCCGATTCGTCGCAGAGCTGTGGCGCGTCCTCAAACCAGGCGGGCGCGCCTTTCTGACGGAATTCGGCATCGAAGAAGGCTGGCCGGCGCCTGTGAAGCTGCCGGGTCATACCGAATACGAGGTTCAATATAGTCACTTGCGGCAGGCCGTCCGCTGGCTCGGCTTTCACGAGCAGTACCTCCCGCTGCCCCAATTCCTGACCATGAAACCGGACACAAAAGTGCTTTGCACGGGTGCAGCCTATACGATCCAGCGGTTTTGCCAGGCAATGAACAGACCGTTTGTCGTCCGCGCCTACAGCGAGAACGAACTCAAACAGACGCTCGGCGATCTCCTCCCGAAGTTCCAGGGCACCCACTACCATGACGTGGCCGATCCCGCGTGGTTCGGATTGATCGATTTCAAAGTGTTGTTATTGGAAAAACCCGGCGGGGCGCCCAAGCCGACGTTCACGGAGAATAGAGGGTATCGGTGGTATTCCCAGCGATAAGAGAAGAAAGGCCGTAGTGCGGAGAACATTATTGGCTCATGGCCAAGTGAATCAATACCCCTTCTCGTAATCCCAGATCACTTACGAGACACTCTCGCTCCCCTAAGGTGTCCATGACCGTCCGGAGGATGATGGCTCCGGAAGCAATCACGTCTTCTCGATTCTTCTCCAGTCCCGGCATGCCGACTCGCGCCGCTTTGGATCGACTCAGCAATTGCTGTTCGAGGTCGGCGATTGTTTCCAGCGCCAGCCGGTAGTGATGGATCCTTGCCGGCTCATAGGCGGGAAGCTGCTGCGCCATAGCCGCCAATGAGGTGATCGTGCCTGCTGTCCCGACGAAGGTTGATCCTGACGATGGCGGCATGGCAGCCATTGCCTCAGCGGTTTCCCTCCGGATCCAGACACGGGCCTGTTCTGTCTCCTCTCTTGTCGGCGGATCATGATGCAGCAGCCGTTCGGAGAGCCGGACGACTCCGATATCGATCGAGCGCACGACGGGCGGTTGTCCCTGGCGAGCCGAGATGAATTCCGTGCTGCCCCCGCCAATGTCCAGCGCCAGCACGTCTTTCATTCCTTGAGGAAGGCCGGAACGAATGCCGAGCATGGTCCGTTTCGCTTCTGCTTCGCCGGTGAGAACTTCGACATCGAGGCCGGTTTCGGATTTGACTCGATCCACAAACTGCTGTCGATTCTCCGCGTCACGAACGGCGCTTGTCGCCACGACCGTGCGCGCCTGCACGTTATAGCCGTCGATGACTCTGCGCCATTCTTGAAGGCACTGAGCCACGCGATCCATGGCCTCTGGCTTCAGCCGTTTCGATTGATCGACCCCTTCGCCGAGCCGAAGAATCCGTCGCTCTGAGTGCAGCTCCTTCAACGAGCCGTTGGCGGGAAGGTCGACAATGAGCAGCCGGCAGGTCAGGGTGCCAATGTCAATGCCTGCAAGACGCAGGTCTCTCATTCTGCGTCGCGAATTTCCTGCATCTCGGCCTCTAGCTTGGCGCCGGTCTCTTTCAACTGTTGGATGTCCTTCACGAGACGAGCAATCTCCGTATCGTGCAGGACGCGTTCCACGGGCTCACCGGCCTCACGAAGACTCACGGCCCGCTCACCGACGTCGCGATACAGCTCCTTTAATTCCTGCTCGGTCCGCCGGAATTCGAGGCGGAGGCGCAACAACTCTGTCTCCTCGAGTGCGCGATTGGCGGCTTGCGCCGTGCCCAATCGGAGGGTCGCCAGCCCCGACTTCAGATCATGCTTCAACCGCTGCAGCAACCCCATGAGCCTACACCCCTCTCATACTCACCGTGATCGGGTTTCTTCTTCAACGGGTGCCTCGAAGACAGGACCCGCGGCTTTTAACTCACCGATCCCAAATCTAACTTTTTTTCCCACTTCCGTAGCATCATCTCCTTGATGCGTTGATTTGCCGGCGCACTCAACTCGGGATCCTGTTTCAGCAAGGAAAAAGCTTCCGACCTGGCCAGGTGCAGCAAATCGCCATCCCTCACGATGTTGGCGACACGAAACTCCGGCATCCCCCATTGCCGGAACCCGAAAAATTCCCCCGGCCCTCTGATTCGAAGGTCTTCCTCCGCAATCTCGAATCCGTCGTTCGACCGTACCAAGGCCTCCAGCCGCTCCTTGACCAACGAGGCCGGCTCCTGATTTCCCGTCGGCTGTTTACCCGGCGGTATCCGGTGGCGGCCGAGGGTGGCCGCCATGAGCAGACAGTAGGACTGATGTCCGGCTCGACCGACCCGTCCCCGTAATTGGTGGAGCTGCGCGAGACCGAAGCGCTCGGGGTGCTCCACCAGCATCACCGTAGCGTTGGGCACGTCGATACCGACTTCGATCACGGTCGTCGCCACGAGGACATGGATCTTCCCGGCCCGGAATCCGCGCATGGCGTCGTCCCGCT
>JAICVE010000509.1 GCA_025935475.1 Nitrospira sp.
GAGCGTTTCATCGGAGGCTCTGAATGCCCCCTCTTCCGCGGGAATTCGCCCGCTGAGATACAGCTGGTCCCCCCCTGTGCCCAAAAGGGTCCACCAAGACTCGTTCCCGAAAAAATATTTGTCCGGCTCGGAACTGGCCGCCACCAGCGCTCCATGTCGGTCCAGAATCATGAGTCCGATCACTTTGTCGCCGTCGCGGATCTTGGTTTCGAGGAGAAACCGGGAGAGTTCGCCATTCAACAGGGAGGCGGCATGGTCCCCGCCTTGTTCCCAGAGCAGGGTCCGGTGGCCGATCAAGAGCCTCGCGCCTTCCTGATCGGGAGGATAGTCCGAGTTGGCCACTTGAACAGGCAAGCGCACACGTAATGGCGCAGAGGCCAAGAGCCTGGCATTGCGTACCTCCCCTTGCACCAACATCGTCACACGATCGGCCGCTTGAACGGCCACGGCCTGCAGGTTGCCGCCGATCACATCTCGCAGAGATTGCATGCCGGAGACATAGGCCAGCCCCAAGCCGATCACCAGGGGGATACATCCTACCAGGACAATGGCCAAGACAATGCGTCCACGAATCCTGCGTATTCTCACCGGTCTCTCCCCTCACTCTTGGATATTGTACGAAACGCTAACGTCGAATCTCCACCCATCGGCATACGGTAGCTCGGCTGGAGAGAGGTCAAAGGAGCGGACGGATTAGAAGAACGACATTGACGCGTACGTCACCGTCGAGTTGTACTGGTCCGTAATGCCTCGGTCGTATCGAAGCACCTGCCCTTGTTCGGCCTGAATCAGGCGAAGCAGGCTATAGATGGGTGAGAAACCGGAGATCCGGCGTTGGTCCTTTTCTTTCTGAATGTATCCCGCAAAGTCCTCTGCCTTCAGTTCCTCAACGAACTTCAGCATTTCGAGATCATACTGCATGGACCTGTGGAAGGAAAAATCGGTCGGCGGGGCACTGTCGCCGTAACGCATTCCCAGATGGGCGAGGTCTCCGGCGGCAATGACGCAAACGGTCCGCCCGCAGTCCGCAGTCGCTTCCTTCAACGCGGCAAGGAATCGGTCGACCGCTGCGCGCACCGAGGGGTCGGTCAGGCTCATCGCCGAGAAGGATGAGAGAATGGGCACGATGCGGAACGCTGTCGCCGAGCCGGCGTTCGTTTGCAGAAACGGCAATTGAAACTCGATGGCATGTTCCGAGAGATGGGCGACCTCTTCGGAAAAATAGTCCGGCACCGCAGCCCTGAGCCGGTCCGTGACCGCACGGTCCACGGTCACAAGTCCAAGCGGCGTTTCGAAGTCTTTGTCGGTCACGGCAAACACATGCTCGAGGCCGGCGTGGGCTGTCCCGATGATCACGACGACGTCCGGTTGTTGAGCTTGTTGAAATTCTTTGTAGGCCCAGGCATAGATAGGCCCTGCCTGTTTGAGATCATACGTCGGCGCAAGCAGACCTTTGATGAGCTTGCCCTTATTGTCCGATGGCTTGAAATCCGGGCCTTCTTTGGATGCAAAAAAGCCGTCGATCTGCTTCCTCAGTTTGGCCCCGTCAGCTTCGTAGACTTTCCCGGCAAACGCCGCCGGACGAACCGGAGCGTGGCGATAGGCCAACCGGGCCTGCTCCTTCGCGCCTTCGGTGCGGTCACCTTCGAGAAACAGTTTGGCGTCGAGATCGCTGATCAATTGCTCCACCTTGTTGGGCATCAGAAACTCACCGAAGCGCTTCAGATACAACGCCCCGATCTCCTGCAGGGAATGCTCGCCGTCGAAGTGTTGAATGA
>JAICVE010000130.1 GCA_025935475.1 Nitrospira sp.
CGTCGATTCACAACCGATTGCATCACGCGGAATAGAATCTCGCATTGCTTCCGATATCTCAAGATACTATGATATTTCTCAAGGCTGCTCTCTGATGAGAGCCATCCATTCGAAACTTAGGAGGACACACATGCGGAGCATGCAGAGAGTCGCTGGCTTCCTGGTCGGTGCCGTCGTCAGCGGGGCCGTCTTGCTGGGAACAGCCAGCTTAGCGGTAGCGGATGAAAAAGGGAAAGGACACGAAGCCCACAAGCACTTCAAGGGCGAAGTCATCGAAAAGGGCGGCGCGCTGGCCATCAAAACACAAGAAGGGACAACTTACCAACTCAGTGAGAATGAGGCACATCGCCAAGGTCGCGAGTTCAAAGCCGGCGACAAGGTCGAGGTGTCGGTCAACGAGAACAACGCCATCGTGGACGTGCACCTGGAAGGAGAAAAGGCTGAACATAAATTTGTGACGGGTAAGCTCCTGCATGTCGGCAAAATGAAGAAAGAGATCAAGCTGAAAACGGCGGAGGGAGATCAGACCTTTCCGCTTCTCTTGCAGGAGACGAAAACGAAGGATCTTCCCGAAGGAACAGAAGTCACTGTTGAGTTGAATGAGGCAGGGACAGTCATCGATTTGCACAAGGGCAAGCACGTTGGTCAGAAAAAATAGTGACACCTGCTTCTGAGCTCAGAAAACGAACACCAGTTGTGGGGTGTGTTTTTCGGAGGGTACTGACGAGGTACAAGAGTTAGTTTGGTGAGCTCGGCAGAACGATCAACGCAGTTCATTCCCCGGGCGCAAGAGTATCTGTAGAAGGAGAATGGCGTCCTTGCGCTCCGAAATCGGACCGTAAGGACGTTTTTTTTCCTGGCATGGGGGCTTGGGAAAAGCCATGATTACCCTTACAACGCCTTAGCCTTTACACTAACCGCGTCAACTTGCCACGCATGGGGAAATCGAAGGCCAAACTTTATAGCGTTTTCATCGCACTCCTGGTTATGGTGAATCCCGGATCGGTCAGGGGGCAGGCGAATCATGCATCGCCTTCCGAAAGACTCGTGATGAGCGAGATGACCGCCTCCAGTAATGAAACATCCAGCTGGTGCGGCACATTCGCGACACCCTGGTATCGTGATGAGCATCCGGAGGTCACGTACGGCAAGGTGTGGAATGACATCACTGCGAAGTTGGCAATCGCCGGCATCATGGTGGCCGAGGATATGCGATGCCGGCAGTGTCACGGGAAATGCGAGGCCGACAGCCTAACATGCCGGAGTCAGTGCTTGAGTGATAACGCCTGCCTTGTTCATTGTGAAGAGCGGTCGACCACGTGCAACGCGATGTGCAAGCAACTCTTTCAGTGCCAGTGACAGCCATTTCGCGGCGCGTCGCCTTATATTCGCTGACGCCTGCTCATTCCCTCTCACCTTGCATAGATCACACTCGTCAAACCACGTACAATACGCCCGTCCTTCAGCATCTACACGAGGACCTTCCAAGGAGAAGACCGATGGCGAAACTTCTGATGGGCTGTCTGCTCGCCATCTTTTTCATCGCAGCAGGATGCGGAGGTGCTCGCCCCTACTCGCTGATGTATAAGTCGGCCTCGAGCGAATTAAGCGCCCCCGCGCAGGCCCGCGATCACCGGCTAAAAGCTAATCTGCGCGCCGCGCTCATCGGCGAACAGGGATTAGCCGGCTTGACCCTCTCGCCGGACGTCGTCATGGAACGCGGCTATGTGACCGGCCGCGTCGAAACGCCCGATCAGGCAGCGACAATTCTGCGCATCGCCCGCGGCGTGGCGGGCCTACGATCGGTCGACGTATATCTTCCACTCTCACAGCCGCAACCTCCTGCCGACTCGAGCACGATATCGGATATGACGATTCACACAGAAATTGCGACAGCCCTCCGACTGGCGCCGGGAGTCGTGGCCAGCCGAATCAACGTGACCGTCCTGGATCGGAGGGCCGTATTGCTCGGAGTGGTCTCGGGCGACGAGGAGCGGCGTCAGGCAGTCGACGCCGTTTCTGGCGTTGAAGGCGTGAAGGGAGTGACGAACTGGCTTTTGGTGCCGGAACCCGACTACATGGCTGTACGGCCGAAACTCAGGTGAACGGGCAAGTGTCAGATGCCATTTCGCGGCGCGTGGCGGCCGGTGTTATTGGGTTACCCAGCCTTACGTTGCGCCCGAGCCGCATTGTGTATACCGGACAGATACCTCATGAGTTTCCGCGACGTATGTCTATCCAGCCTGAGAAACTCAACACCTAATTGGTGTCGTCGTACGAGCCAGCGAATGGCGACGGCGGGTATTTCCAACAGCTCAGCCTGATTGGGAATCGCCAAGAACATTGTCAGGTGGTCATCCGTCTTCACGAGCGCACAGGTCTCCATCAGTGCACCGCGCATCGACAAATTCCTGACGATTCCCCTGCCATCGATTTCTGTTCCTTCAGGGGTCACTCCCAAGAACTGCACATCCATCTGAACCTCGAAGCGGGCTGACCCTATCTTTCGCCTCTTGGACTTCACTGGTGGCTTCATCGTATCTCTCCTAACAATCACGGTTCTCTCCGCGCCGCTGGGTTGCTTGTTCGACCGTTGGTCACCCTCAGAATCCCCAGATATATCTCCTGAGCATGGCGAGACCATTTCGGGTCTAGTGGGAGACCATGAAAAGCTGCTTCGGCAGCTTTGTGTTCGTCATGAGTGAGTGGAGGGTGGGTGGTCATCGTGCACCTCTCAATGTACCTGTGAACAATCTTGTTCACGCGGTCGCCCCATCATGAGTTTAGCCTGCCGAGGTGTATTTGGCCTTCCTAAGGAGAGGGGGAAATGGGCACCCAAAAGAGGGGATCGGCGGGGCGTGGCAGCAGATGATGATGGCGGAAAAAAGAAGTTATCGTGAACGCGCTGGCCGTTCAGGCCCCTGATAACGAATCAGCAGGATAAGAAACACGTTTCGCCATTGCATATTTGGGCTTTTTTATTCCATGCGCTCGATATCCGGCAACACCCATGCCTTCTGGAAAAGTGGTTTTTCCGGACCGTAGAACCGGAAGAGAACTTCGAAGCTTCCGTCGACGCTCGTAGGCACCCAGTTTGACTCCTTCCCATCCGGTGGTGTCGAGCCAAAAAACAGGTCGACCGATCCGTCCACGTTCTTCTGCAGCCCGGGAGTGATCGATGAGCGGCTGTACCAACGTGTATTGCGGATGAGCGTGTGCATAGCGCCGTCGTACGCGGTGGCTGACCAGTAAAGAGTAACGGGGACGTCGGGAGGCACGGTGAGGCGATAGGCATTGGCGCCATCGAGACGACGGCCAGACTTGTCCTTGATGGTCATCAGATAGAACTGCCCCGCACCATGGTGCTTCGGACTGAAGAACGCCGTGGCATACGTCACCGCACGACCATCTATAGGGTAACTGTTTCGGTTCGCAAAAAAGTTTGGCATGCCTTCGAGAACTTCGGGCGATGCAGGCAATGCCCAGTGATTGCCTTCATTGAATGGTGGAACGAAGGCCTTTTCATATTGCAGATCGATCAAGGCGCGGGCCTCCTTGGCAGATGCTTCCAAGATCACTCTGGTGGCCGTGTCTGGATGGAACGGCTTGCCTTTCTCGATGCCGACCGACTTCAGCATGTCGATCATCGCCTTGTCGCGGATCAGCCACGGCTCGGCTTGTACAAAGCGGTTGAGGGACTCGAAAAAGCGCACATCATAGGGAATCGTCGCGTCGAAGATGCGGCCAAACGCGTCGATGAACCTGGTTTGATGCCCGCCTTTTTTCACGCCATCCGCCAGCGGATAGAACTTCACGCGCTTGCCGTACGCGACAGCTTTGGCAATATCAGCCTCACTGCCGCTTTTCAGGTTTGACCGAAGGAGCGCATACCCTTGATAGGTATCTGAGCGAAGTGGGATGTAGCCGTCGGGAACTTTCCCCTTATGCTCGGGCGGCAGGATTAAATACTTGCCGCCCTTACCTTTATCCACACCGGCGGGGCCGACATCTTCCAGCGCGTTTTGCCATCCGTCATCGATGCTACCGGTGATTGAGCCCTCGTCGGACGGTGGAATCTCGAGCACCACTGGCCCATCCTTCGTATTGTAGAACGGCATGAAGTATATGGTGTCGGGGTTGGGAGTGAGGGTCTGGTTCTTCCAATCCAGTGGCCGCGACCAATAGGCGATCTGATTGGGCCCACCTTTGACGCCCATGAACGCTTGATACATCAGATCGAAGTTGACCGCTGGCATGCCCCATATGACGGCTTCGACGGCTCTTCGTTTGAGAGTCCGGCGGGCAAGCTCCTCAGCCGAATAATCTTGAGCCTGTGTCATCACAATGTCTGTCATCACCAGACACAGAGCCATGGCAACGAGAACACATGCCTGGTTTCTCAGCTCTCCCATCACTTCGTGCTCCTTCAAAGAAAACCGGCGTATTTTATCCGCCTGCCGACTCGTCAGAAACTGGGAGAATTAACAGGTCCCTCTTGAGGAGCCATCTTCACCTCTGAGACGAATTCAACATGTGCATATCGCCAAACGCTGAAGCCACGATCACGTCAAACTATTCCGGCAATCTTGCCTCTCGGAGCACCCAAGGAGCATACTGATGAGACTATGCACAAGATCCCGATGTACAAGGCGAACGCTTACTCCGCTGCTAGCGCGACGTCGTCGCTTGCCGCCACCACGATTGCGCGGCGCGATCCCACTGAACCCGACGTACAGATCGAAATCCTCTTCTGCGGTATCTGCCACTCCGATCTCCACCAAGTTCGTAACGAGTGGAGCGGCGTCATGCCCACTGTGTACCCCTGCGTCCCGGGCCATGAGATCGTCGGCCGTGTTACTAAAGTCGGCTCAGCGGTCACGAAGTTCAAGCCCGGCGACGTCGCCGCGGTCGGCTGCATGGTGGACTCCGACAGAACCTGCGCCGAGTGCCGGGCAGGCCTTGAGCAGTTCTGCCGCGACGTGACGCTCACTTATAACTTCCCGGACAAGCACCTCGGAGGCGTCACTTATGGTGGCTACTCCGATAGCATCGTCGTGGACGAACGCTTTGTCATGCACGTCCCTTCCAACCTCCATCTCGCTGGAGTCGCACCTCTCCTCTGCGCTGGGATCACCACTTACTCGCCCATGCGCCATTGGGGTGTCACTAAGGGCAAAAAGGTTGGCGTGGTTGGTCTCGGGGGACTGGGCCACATGGCCGTGAAGTTTGCGCATGCACTCGGAGCGCACGTGGTGGTCTTCACCACTTCACCCAACAAGAAGGATGACGCGATCCGCCTTGGGGCTGACGAAGTCGTCGTCTCCCGAAACAGCAACGAGATGAAGAAGCAGGCCGGCAGTTTCGACTTCATCCTCGACGCTGTCTCTGCCGATCACGACATTAACGCCTACATCGACCTCCTCCGACGCGATGGCAACATCACCCTCGTCGGTGCGCCGGAGAAGCCTCTCGCCGTCGCGGCCTTCGGTCTTCTGCTCGGGCGCCGTAGCCTTTCCGGCTCACCCATTGGCGGTCTCCCCGAAACCCAGGAGATGTTGGATTTTTGCGGCACCCATAACATCACCGCAGATGTCGAAGTCATCCCCATCCAGAAAGTGAACGAAGCCTACGACAGACTGCTCAAGTCCGATGTGAAGTACCGCTTCTCCATCGATTTGGCTTCTCTCAAATCACATTGACATTGACCGAAAGAACCGGTGTCAGGAACCGTTTCGCGGCACGTGGCGGGCTTCACCTCTACTCCCCTCCCTCACTAACTGAACGATTTCTGGCTTCTCTGACCGACTCTGCTAGATTTTCCTCGTGCGGTTGATGCCTTCTCCCTCTCGTTCGAGGAGCCCTCCGTGTCTGAACACATCATACCCGCGTCGAGGAAACGTATCTTTCTCGCCCTGTATCTCGACTATCTCGTGCTCTCTCCCGTTCTGGCATTAGGCCTCTATGTATCTACCGGTCAGTTCGAAGTCCCCACGTGGCAAGAGTTGATCGTGTTATCGATCTATGAGGCTATCCTCTACCACGTGACCGATTCTCCCGGCTTCCGCCTCCTGAGCATCAGAAAGTCTGGACGGAGTATGCACCCTGAAGGCCACCTCCCTGTGGCGGCCGATACGCTTGTCGTCGATCCACAGGTGTACTTCCACGAACACTGGCAAACAATACTGATCGGGCTCCTGTTTGTTGCTGAAGGTTCAAAACAGATGGTTCGGTGGGCCATGTGGATCCCACCTCTGCCGCTCTTTGGAATTGCTACCAATCCAACCACATTCGCGGCCTACTCCATGGTTCTCGGAAGTCTGCTGATGTTCACCGGGTACATGTTCTTGCGGCTGAAGCGAGTGGGCGTCTGGCTTGGGATTGGCATCGCCGCTTTGATGGCGGTATCCACGACCATGAGTTGGAATCAGTGGCACGACATTGCACGAGAGCTGCTTATTCGCCGACGATCTTTCCAAGGCCTTCCCATTCGATCGGGAGAAGTGGAATTCCTGCAGGCAATCCTCCCCGAGGCGCTGGTGGCGTTCCTTTTCCTCACGATTGTCCTGATGTTCGTTGTTCGAAAGAAACTACGATATTAAGCGCATTAACCTAGTTGAGCTTGCACCTCGCCCCGTCTAATCCTAAAATCACGCCTCCCAGCGAGGTCGCCAGTCATTTCTTCACTCTTGTCAATAGGTTTGGTTTAGGTCGGCATTGTTGACCGACGCTAAGAAAGAGAGGCCTAAGATGACACCGCGCGAAGGTTTTGACCATCAATCAGAGACACATCACGCTGTCCCCGCCATTTCACGGCGCGATTTCCTGATTCGTGGAAGCTCCGTGCTCGCAGCGTTGGCCCTGTTGGATTCTCCCGTATTTGCCCAAATCTTGAGTATCAGCGAGGACGAGAAGGTGATCCCCTTTCTCGATCACGCTCCCGCCCCTCCGGAGGAGGCCGTCCGGCAATACGGCGAGTTGAACACGCGCAATTGGGAACAACTGAGCTCCTGGATGACTTCGAACGAAGATTTTTTTACCGTCAGCCATTACAACCGCCCGATTCTCAAGCCCGATGAATGGCAGCTGCAGATCGGTGGTTTGGTTGAGAGGCCGACCGCACTCACCTTGGAACAGATCCAATCGCGACCGCGCCAGGAAGTGACCTTTACGCTGGAGTGCGGCGGCAATCATGGCTTCAACTGGTTCACCGGCGGCATTGGAAATGCGAGGTGGGCAGGGACGTCGCTCGCGACTATCCTCCAGGGAGCCGGCATCAAGAAGAATGGGATTGAGGTGGTATTCTTCGGCAGTGACGAAGGCGACGAAGAGGTTCGTGGAATCAAGATGAAGCAACACTTTAGCCGAAGCATGTCGTTGGAAGACGCGTTGGCTCCCGCGAATCTCCTCTGCTATGAGATGAACGGTGAGCCACTGTCTCCGCTCCACGGCTTTCCGCTGCGCCTCATTGTGCCCGGATGGTATGGGGTCGCCAATGTCAAATGGCTCACACGCATTGAGGTGATCGACCAGCGCTGGGCCGGGCGGTTCATGGCCAAGGACTATGTC
>JAICVE010000024.1 GCA_025935475.1 Nitrospira sp.
CGCCACACGCCGGGCGATCGCCACAGTGTTTGAGCGCCTCGATTATCGGCGGCTCGCCAGCATCTACTGTTATGAAGGCGGAGATGTTTTCTGGAGAACCAAACGAGAGCCCTGTCGCCGTCTCGGCATGCGTATCGGAGAAGCCTTGCTTACGCGGCTTGCTGCGGGCGGGCGCAGTCTGTACGTCGGGGCGGGTGTCGCAGAGTTGCCGGTGTTGCTCGTCGAGTCGCTCGAATTGCATCGAACCGTGGTGCCTTGCAATCTGCGCTCCTCCGAAGTCGCCACGCTGAATCGGGCCTGTCGCGGGCTTCCTCTACGATTTCATGCGATGGATGCCGGCACTATTCGCGGGCCCTTTGATCATCTGTGGCTCGTGAGCGTCTTGAACGATCCTGAGCGTTTTCCGCATCTCGCGCAGCTGGCGTACGGCCGCGCCGTTCCATTGACGTTCAATCCCGGCGTCTTTGTCAGGGAACGCCACCTCGTGCGGTCGCTCGTCAATCGCTGCATGTCCAAACTCCGCCTGCCGGCAGTCGTGACGACCTCCGTGGAGGAGGTCAACTGGATCGCAGATTGGTGCCACAGGAAAGGCATTCCGTACCTGGTCGAGCGGCGGCAGTTTCAAACCACGTTGGTGGGAGATCCTATTTGTGTGCTCAGAGTCGGCACAAGGCGGAGGGCAACGGCCTAAGGAACGGGATCATGGGTGAAAACCGGTTCTGGGGCTGCGCGAATCATCCATGTATTGGCCTGCGTACTTCACATAGTTGGCGGAAGATTCTCGAATCCATGACAATTCCTGTTCGGAGACCGGGCGACGGACTTTCGCCGGCGAGCCGAGCACGAGGCTCTTCGGGGGAACGACGGTACGCTCCGTGACCAGCGCTCCGGCACCGACCACCGAATCCTCGCCGATCACGGCACCGTCCATGAGGATGGCGCCCATGCCGATCAGCACGCGGTCTTTGATGGTGCAGCCGTGCAGCACCACGTGGTGGCCGATCGTGACGTCGCTGCCGATGATCAACGGATGGGTATCGTGAGTCACATGCAACATGCAGAGATCCTGTACATTGGTCCGGTCGCCGAGGCGGATGTAATGGACATCCCCCCGAATCACGGCGTGAAACCATACGCTGCACTGCTCGCCCATGACGACGTCACCGATCACGATCCCAGTGTCCTCGATAAAGCAGGACCTTGGAATGGTGGGTGTGATGCCTTGAAACGTCCTAATCATCGTTCGCACGATAGGGGAATCGGCCTCTTGCCTGCAAGGGGCTCGTTGACAGTCTTTTGGGGCCTCTCGTAGACTGACGAGCGTATGAGTCAAGCGCTTATTCAATTGGGTCACCAGAAAAAGGCCGCCTCACCGTCGGGGTCCGGCAAAAAGACGACAGTGGGCTTCGTCAATCTCGGCTGCACGAAGAATCAGGTCGATTCCGAAATCATGTTGGGCACGCTTGCGTCCGACGGATTCGAGCTGACCGGCAATCCGAAAAAGGCCGAGGTCGTCATTATCAATACCTGCGGGTTCATTGAAGAGGCCAAGCAGGAGTCCATCAACACGATCCTAGAGCACGCGAAGCTCAAGCAATCGGGTGCCTGCCGGGTCCTGATTGCCGCCGGCTGCCTGGCCCAACGCTACCAAGGCGATTTGCTCAAAGAGCTTCCCGAGCTGGACGGTGTCGTCGGTACAGGCGAGTTCGGGAAGATTGCCGTCATCTGCCGCGACCTCCTGGCGCCCAAGACCCGACGCCAACGGTTATGGATCAGTCAGCCTCCCTACCTCTATGACGAGATGGCGCCTCGCCTTCGTCTCGGGGCACCGCATAGTGCTTATGTGAAGATTGCCGAGGGATGCAACCGCAACTGCGCCTTTTGCGCTATCCCGCTGATGCGCGGCAAACAACGAAGCCGGCCGGTGGAGTCTATCGTGGCGGAGGTGCGGCAATTGGCCGGAGAAGGCGTGAAGGAGATCAACCTCATCTCGCAGGACACCGTCAATTACGGCGTCGATCTCGGCCTCCGTCAGGGTCTCGTGTCTTTGCTGGGGGAACTTGTGAAAGTGAACGGCCCGCGCTGGATCAGGCCCTTTTATTTGTATCCGCAACAAGTGACGGACGAGCTCCTGGACCTTTACGCGGGAGAAGAGCGGATTGCAAAGTATATCGACATGCCACTTCAGCACATCAACAGCTTCATGCTCAAGCGCATGCATCGCTTGGGCGACCGGGGTACCATCGAAATGTTGGTGGAGCGCATCAGGACCCGGATTCCCGGCGTGATGTTCCGTACCGCATTCATTGTGGGGTTTCCCGGTGAAACCGATGAAGCGTTCGACGAATTAAAACGCTACGTGGAACAGGCGGAGTTCGATCGCGTTGCAGCATTTTTGTACTCGGACGAGGAAGGCACGTCGGCCACCGCGCTCAGCGAAAAGGTCGACCGTTCGCTGATGGAAGAACGCCGCAACGAGCTGCTGGCGGTTCAGGAGACAATTGCTGCGGCAAAAAATGTCGAACGCATCGGCTCGACGCTCGAGGTGATGGTGGACGGTCCTGCTGAGGAGGACGGTCACTGGCTGGAGGGCCGGCACGAGGGACTGGCACCCGAGATCGATGGGGTCGTCTATATCAACGGCTCAGACAACCGGAGCGTGCCCGGCCCCGGAGCCTGTGTGAAGGTCCAGATTACCGACGCGACGACGTATGATCTCTCTGGGCATCTCCTGGGAGAGGCGTCAGCATCTGAAGTACAAACGCCCGGCGGGCGAGGCCCGCGAGGGGGCTATCGGTAGACAACCCCCTCGGGACACTGCAATTTAGACCTTGGCGCTCAAGAATAACGATGCACCACGGCGGTTGATCAAAATCAGCACGTTCTCGCCTTTCTTCACCCCCGAGGAGACCTGTTCGAACTCCTTCACTGATTTCACCGGCTGCCGATTGATCTCCCGGATCACGTCTCCCGGCATCAGCCCCGCTTTGTCGGCGCCGCTCTCCGGTTCGACGCTCGTGACCACGACGCCCTGAGTCTTCCCCTTGAGTCCTAGCTCTTTCGCGGTGTCGCCGTCGAGGTTCTGGACAGCCACTCCTGCAAACGCGTACTCCTTCTCATCGCCTTCGGCCTTGGCAATCTTCGGGTCACCAGGCTGTTCGGCGATCGTGACGTTGAGATCCTTCTCACGGCCGTCGCGCAAGACCTTCATTGGCACCTTGGTACCGACGATGGTTTTGGTCACCAAGCGCTGCAGCGCAACCGCATCCTCCACCGGAGAGGCTTGATAGGACAGGATGACGTCGCCTTGTTGCAGCCCGGCGTGATCGGCGGGGCTGTCTTCCTTCACGTCGGTGACCAAGGCGCCCTTCCCGTTGGTCACGCCGAAGGACTTGGCGAGATCCTGATTGAGATCCTGGATGCCGATGCCAAGATACCCGCGGACGACCTTGCCTTGCTTCACCAGACTCTCATAAATCGGCTGGCCCATGCTGGTCGGCACGGCGAAGCCGACGCCCTGATAGCCGCCGCTTTGCGAAAAGATCGCCGTGTTGATCCCCACGAGTTCGCCCTTGGTGTTCACCAAGGCACCACCGGAGTTCCCGGGATTGATGGCGGCATCCGTCTGAATAAAATCCTCGTACTGGGTGATGCCCATGCGTCCACGACCCAGCGCGCTGACGATGCCGAGCGTCACCGTGGAATTCAAGCCGAACGGATTGCCGACCGCCAGGACGTATTCTCCGACCTGCAGTTTTGAGGCGTCTCCCCAGGGGACGGCGGGAAGATTCTTCGCGTCGATCTTGACCACGGCCAAATCAGTTTTCGGATCCGTGCCTACGATCTTTCCTTGGAATTCCCGTTTATCGGGAAGCGTGACCGTCACTTCACGAGCTCCGTCGATCACGTGATTGTTAGTCAGCACATAACCGTCCGGCGATACAATGACGCCGGAGCCTTGTCCGCCTCCGTGAAACCCACGCGGACTACGCGGATCCATCGGACCTTGGGGACCTTGCGGACCGCGGAATTTCGGTCCGAACGGACCATTCGGTCCTCCGAAGAACTCTTCCATCCGGTCCCGCAATTCGTTTTCGCCGGCCCGGCCGGAGATCTTCTCACCGATGACCGTGGTGATGTTGACGACTGCGGGAGTTACCGCTTTCGCAACGTCCGTGAAGCCGTTGGCCGGAAGCGTGCCAACGGGCGCGGCGGCCGTCGCGGTCGCTGCCGTTGACCCTGTGGCTGGAAAAGGAGCGAAGGATTGACTCCCGACAAAAAACATTGCGCCCAGCACGGCCATACCGGTCATCATACCGAGCGTGTTCCGAACCAATTGGCTCATACGACCTCCTTATTGATGAAGAATGGGACTTGCCGAGTCTCGTCGGACAATCCCTAGCGAGGACAGTACCAAGCGGCAATGAGAGATCGATTAGGAGGGTATTAGAAGTCGTTAAGGGGATGGGGGCGCCAACGGCAGCAGGACGGTAAAGGTCGAACCTTTGTTCGGCTCACTCTCCACTTCGATGCGGCCATGGTGAGAGTCCGCAATCCACGCGCAGATCGCGAGGCCCAGTCCCGTGCCTTTCTTCGTGTGGGTCCTCGCGTCGTCGGTTCGAAAGAACCGATCGAAGATGCGTTCTTGATCGTCGCGCGAAATGCCGATGCCCTGATCCGCGATGATGAATTTGGCCTGATTGCCTTGCGTGATCAGGGAAATGTCCACCGTTCCGCCGGGACGTGAATATTTGACGGCGTTGTCCACGAGGTTCAAAAACAGCTCACGCAAGCGCAATTCGTCGCCCAACACAAGCGCCGGCATGACGAGTCCCAACACGACTTGGATATTTTGTTCCTGGCCGAGGAGCGACGCCTGCCGGTGGATGTCCTCCAGCAGTGACTCAAGTTTCACCGGCAGACGCTCTGTCTTGACCTCGCCCATGTCCGCGCGAGACAAAAAGAGCAATTCGTCGACAATGCGGGTCATGCGGTCGATCTCCTCCAGGTTGCTCTCCAAAACCACCGTGTAATCCCCTGCTTCGCGTGGGCGCCGCAACGCCAGCTCGGTCTCACCCTTCATGACGGTCAGCGGTGTGCGCAACTCGTGCGAGGCGTCGCTGCTGAACTGACGAATCTGCCGGAATGATGTTTCGAGCCTGGCGATCATGTTGTTGAATGTGCCGGCGAGTCGTCCGATTTCATCGGCGGAGGCTGGCACGTCCAGGCGCTGCGTGAGATCTCCTGCCGCGATCCGCTGGGCGGCAAGCGTGATGGCATCGACGGGGCGGAGCGCGCGACCGGCGAGAAACCAGCCTCCAGCCAGCGACACCGCGAGCGCGATCGGCATGGTCACCAGGAGCACCAGCAGCAGTCGATTCAGGGTCTGGTCGACCGACTCCATCGATGTGCCGACCTGGACGATGTAAAGCAGGTTGCCGCGGTAAATGATCGGGACTGAGATCAGCCGAAGCGGAGGTTCCTTGGGATACTTGGCCGATTCAAAAATCGTCTGTCCGCTGAACGCCACCTCTAGGGCACGGCGGCTGAGCGGCAATTCGTGCTGTTTGACGTTGGGGGACCGGATGGTAATAGTTCCGGACGGGCTGAAGATCTGGAAGAACTTGTCGATGCGCGCCAGTTCAGGAAATTGTGACATGAGTTCTTCTTCGTCGATCAACGGGAGGAATCCGCGTTCTTCGAGCGAACGCACGGCGGCGGCGGCGGTTTCTTCGAGGGATTGATCGAGCGAGTCCCGGAGGCTTCGAGCCGTGACAAAGTACAGGACGGTTGAGAAGGCCACCAGAATGAGGGCAAGGGCGCTGCCGTACCAGAGACTCAGTCGGAGGCGCAGCGGCATCAGTCGTGTCCTGTGGAGGTCATCGCCTAGTCGGCCTTCAGCATGTACCCACTGCCACGGATGGTATGGATCAGCTTCTTGGTGCGCCCGCGGTCGACCTTGTTGCGGAGGTAGTTGACGTAGACGTCGATGACGTTCGTGAAGGTGTCAAAATCCTGATTCCACACATGCTCGGAGATCATCGGGCGGGTAAGGACGCGTCCCGTATGGCGCATGAGATATTCCAGCAGCGCGTACTCCTTCAAGGTCAACTCAATGCGCTGTCCCCCACGCGTCACCTCGCGCGTCGCCGGATTCAGCACGAGATCGTCGATCTGTAAGATGCCGGGGCTGTCGGTGGCTCCGCGGCGCAGCAGCGCCCGCACGCGGGCCAAGAGCTCATCGATGGCAAACGGCTTGGTGAGATAGTCATCGGCACCGGCGTCCAGACCTTTGACGCGCTGATCGACCTGGGATTGCGCGGTCAAGATGAGGATCGGCGTCTGAATGCGTTCGCGGCGAATGCCTTTGACGATGTCGAGCCCCGACAGCGATGGAAGCATGAGATCCACAATGATGGAATCATAGTTGGTCGTCAGCGCCATCTCCAGCCCCTTGGCCCCGTCTTCGCACAAGTCGACCGCGTAACTTTCCTCTTCAAGCGCGCGCTTGATGAAGCAGCCGACTTTGGTTTCATCTTCGATGACGAGGATGCGCATGACGGCCAATAAAGGATCCTGGATTATAGCAAACCTGCTGCCGGCCATTTCCAGTGGACGAACGGAACGGACGGGCCAGGGGGCGATCGGGGGGATATCTGGAGCGTCCACCCGCAATAGAAATGGGCACGCCGGTCGACCGACATCTCCGCTTGGAGAAGTGGGGTCCGACATGATAATCTCCCAGGGATCCGTGCATCGACACCAAATCAGAGTCTATCACCTCTCATGGCGACTCCTGAATTTTTGAATCCGACCGATACGTTTGTGCAGCGTCATCTTGGACCGACCGATGCTGACGTCAGGGAGATGCTCGCGCTGCTCGGCCTGAAGTCGTTGCAGGCGCTGACCGATGCGACAGTGCCTCGCGACATCCAACTCGGCCGACCATTGGATCTCCCGCTGCAGCGCGGCGAACAGGCGGTGCTTCGGGAACTGCGCGAGGTTGCCTCGGAAAATCGGATCTACCGCTCTTACCTCGGAATGGGCTATTGCGACTGCATGACGCCCGGCGTCATTCAACGGAACATCCTCGAAAACCCTGGGTGGTACACCCAATATACCCCTTACCAGGCCGAGATCGCGCAAGGACGGCTGGAGGCCTTGGTCAATTTCCAGACCATGGTTGCCGACCTGACGGGACTGCCGCTGGCCAATGCCTCGCTGCTCGACGAAGCCACCGCCGCAGCCGAGGCCATGGCCATGTGCCTTGCCATCTCACGCGGAGCCGGCCATGATCGCAAAGAGTTTTTTGTCTCGCAGGACTGTCATCCTCAGACGATCGCCGTCCTCCAGACCAGGGCGGAGCCGCTGGACATCACGCTGCATGTCGGAAATACGCGATCGATCAACTTTGACAATCCCCGACTCAGCGGGCTCCTGCTGCAATATCCGACCACCGACGGCTATGTGGGCGACTATCAGGCTCTGGTCGAACAGGCACACAAAGCCGGGATGCTGGTCGTTGTGGCGACGGATCTGCTGGCGCTGACCCTTCTGCGGCCGCCCGGAGAGTTCGGCGCAGACATTGCCGTCGGCTCCAGCCAGCGATTCGGCGTGCCCATGGGTTTCGGCGGCCCGCATGCCGCCTTTCTCTCGGCGAAAGAAGAGTATAAACGCCAGATGCCTGGGCGCATCGTCGGAGTGTCAAAAGATCGAAGCGGACAGATTGCCTATCGGTTGTCGTTGCAGACGCGGGAACAGCACATCAGACGTGAAAAGGCGACGAGCAACATCTGCACCGCTCAAGTGCTCCTCGCGATCATCGCGGGGATGTACGCGGTTTATCACGGGCCTGAGGGGTTGCGGCGGATCGCTGAACGTGTTCACGGCCTTGCGGTGCTGCTGACCAAAGGTCTGCGGCAATTGGGCTTCGACATTGGCAGCCAGGAATTTTTCGATACCATCCGGGTGCGAGTGACCCAGACGCAATGCGAACAAATCCTCGTGCGGGCGGATGAGCAGGGCTTGAATCTTCGACGCTATGACGACGATTCGCTGGGCATCTCGCTGGATGAAACGACCGAACCGGAGGACGTGCAGCGACTGATGGAAGTCTTCGTCGGGCACTCCCGGCTACCCTTCACGATGCCGGAGTTGGCGCTGACCGTCGATACGGCGTTTCCGGTGAACCTCGCGCGAACGAGCCCTTACCTCACGCACGAGGTGTTCAACCGCTACCATGCCGAACATGAACTCCTCAGGTATCTACATCGGCTTCAAGCGCGCGATCTCTCGCTGACCCACTCCATGATTCCCCTCGGGTCCTGCACAATGAAGCTCAATGCGACCGCGGAAATGTTACCGGTGACCTGGCCTGAGTTTGCCCGCCTGCACCCGTTCGCCCCTGCTGAGCAGAGCAAGGGATATCAAGAGCTGTTTCGCCAGCTCGAAACACGGTTGGCCGAGATCACGGGCTTTTCCGCTGTGTCGTTGCAGCCCAACGCGGGATCGCAAGGCGAGTACGCCGGCTTAATGGTTGTCAGGGCGTACCACCGGAGCCAGGGCGAGGTTCACCGAGATGTGTGCCTGATTCCCGTTTCGGCTCATGGGACCAACCCCGCCAGCGCGGCGATGGTCGGCATGACGGTTGTACCAGTGGCTTGCGACAAGCAGGGGAACGTGGATTTGCAGGATTTAGAAGCCAAGGCCGCCGAGCATCGGATTCGGTTAGCCGCCCTCATGTTGACCTATCCATCCACACACGGCGTGTTTGAAGCCGACGTCAAGCGCATGTGCCAGATCGTTCACACTCATGGCGGACAGGTGTATATGGACGGGGCCAACATGAATGCACAGGTCGGCCTCTGTCGTCCCGGCGACATCGGCGCGGACGTCTGTCATCTCAATCTGCACAAGACCTTTTGCATTCCGCATGGGGGCGGTGGTCCTGGTATGGGACCGATCGCCGTCGCCCGTCACCTGGCTTCCTTTCTCCCTGGTCATCCTGTCGCCGGGATCGGCGGGACGGAATCCATCGGTCCGGTTTCGGCTGCGCCATTTGGAAGCCCGAGCATCCTAACGATTCCGTGGGTGTATATCGCGCTCATGGGGCGCGACGGCCTCGTCAAGGCGACGCAGGTTGCGATCTTGAATGCCAATTACATGGCGAAACGGTTGGAGAAACACTATCCGATTCTCTACACGGGGAAAGCAGGATACGTGGCGCACGAGTTCATCCTCGATCTGCGTGGGTTCAAGGAGACGGCTGGGGTGGAGGCGATGGATGTGGCTAAGCGCCTGATGGACTACGGCTTCCATGCGCCCACGGTGTCGTTCCCGGTGCCCGGCACGTTGATGATCGAGCCGACAGAGAGCGAATCGAAGGCGGAGTTGGACCGGTTTTGCAACGCCATGATCCTTATCCGTGCGGAAATCCAGGAGATCATCGACGGACGTCAGCCCCGCGGCAACAATGTGCTGAAGAACGCTCCCCATACGGCCCAGATGGTTGCCGCTTCCGAATGGGATCGTCCCTACAGCCGGGAACAGGCCGTGTATCCTGCGCCATGGGTCAAGGAACACAAGTTCTGGCCTCATGTCGCCCGGATCGACGAAGCGTATGGAGATCGCAATCTGATCTGCACCTGCCCTCCCGTGGAACACTACTCGACCTAGCCCGTCATCTTGCGGCGCCTCGTTTCCAGCGGTAGAGTACGAATCACGCCATGGAGTTGCATGCATGCAGGTGATCGATCGCCGAGGATTTCTCGTCCGCTCCGGCCTCGCATTAAGCGCCACGCTCCTGTCATCTGAGAGCTTCCCCTCGAGCATCTCTGCCTTCGAGCCGGCAAATCCTCCAGACTGGAAGGTGGTGCGCGATCAATTTTCCCTCTCACGCGATCTGATCCACCTCGCAGGATTTTTCCTTGCCTCCCACCCGACGCCGGTACGTGAGGCCATCGAACGACACCGAGCCGGATTGGACGCCGATCCAATCGGCTATTGGTTCGCACATGAAAAAACACAGGAGGCGGCGGTCCTCAAAGCCGCGGCTGGTTATCTCGGCGTGGGCGCGACCGAGATCGCCTTGACCGACAGCACCACGATGGGGTTGGGTTTGCTTTATGGAGGGCTGGCGCTGAAGGCAGATCAGGAAATTTTGACGACGACCCACGATCACTATTCGACGGAAACCTCGCTGCGGCTCCGGGCCGAGCGGTCGGGCGCCACGGTGCGGCGTATCCCTCTATACGAGGATTTACGCAGAGTCACCCACGAGAGTCTGGTGGAAACGCTCGTCAAGGCGGTGCGACCTCGGACGAGGATCGTGGCGGTCACCTGGGTGCATTCCAGTACGGGGCTGAAGCTTCCCATTGCCGAAATGGCTCGGGCCATCCAGAGACTCAATGCGTTGAGAGCCGATGAAGACCGGGTCATCTTGTGCGTCGATGGAGTTCACGCCCTAGGGGTGGAGGATTTCCGTTTGAGCGAGGTGGGCTGCGATTTTCTGATCGCCGGGACGCACAAATGGATGTTCGGTCCGAGGGGAACGGGGTTGGTATGGGGACATCCTCGAGCCTGGCCGCTCGCCCAGGCCATCATTCCGACGTTTGATACCGATGCCTACGACATGTGGATGAGGGTCATCCCACCGCGGCCGCTTCCTCCTGCCGTCTCCATGACTCCGGGCGGATTCCATTCCTTTGAACACCGGTGGGCGCTTGATCAAGCCTTCCACTTTCACCAGGCCTTGGGGAAATCCCGCGTGACAAGACGTATCCAGGATTTGAACGATCAGCTCAAACAAGGACTGGCGGCCATGCGGCGGATTACGCTTCATACCCCCTTGTCTCACGATCTGTCAGCCGGCATCGTGTGTTTTGAGGTCGCGGGAATGTCACCGGACCAAGTCGTTGCCGAGTTGCGTCGCAAAGGCATCGTGGCCAGCGTGACGCCATATGCCACGCAATACGCCAGAATGGCGCCGGGCCTCCTGAACTCAGAAGCCGAGATCGAGACCCTGCTGAAAGAGATGCGCACCCTGGCAGGTTGAGCACTCATAAGCCATTGACTCTCAAGGTGTCGTCTCGGCAGAGCACCCCCTTCTTTCGAGGCATTGTGGGCGAGCCTCATCTTCAGCCATAAGGAGTAGTCATCGTCTTGTCAAGAAAGGCCTGCTCCCATGTCGCAAATCCTCAATATGAGTCAGCACACCACCGACGAGGAACTCCATCGGCTCACCACGATGCTGCTTTTTCACCTCGTCGAGCGCTGCGGAGGACAGGTGCAGTTCAAGCTCGAGGATGCCCAGCGCGTGCGCACGAGTCTCGCCACTAAAATGGTGCAGATGCAGGTGGGCGATGAAGTACGACTCAGGATCATCGACCGTCTGCCGGAACTGCGCTAGTCCTCGCCCCATTTCACTCGTTCATGGACTTCACGGTGACGCTGTGTTGATAGCACGGCCGCGCTTGTCCGTGTCGATGCGTCTGTGAAACAATGCCTCTGGACACGGATTGCGCCTCATGCTGCAGATCGGATCGCATATCACGATTCCTGATACAGAAATCGAAATCCACGCCGTCCGTGCCCAAGGCGCAGGCGGTCAACATGTCAACAAGGTCTCATCGGCCGTTCATCTGCGGTTCGATATCCGCGCCTCATCGCTGCCCATGTCGTATAAGGAAGCGCTGCTTCAGTTACGAGATCACCGGATCTCGGCAGACGGTGTCGTGACGATCAAGGCACAACAGTTCAGGAGCCAGGAGCACAATCGAGAAGATGCCCTCAATCGTTTACGGGAGCTCATTCAACACGCGGCTCTTCCGCGGAAGAAGCGAAAACCGACGAGGCCGACGAAGGGTTCTCAAGACCGACGAGTGGACAGGAAGAAAAAAACAGGACGATTGAAGGCCCTGCGAAGATTAATCGAGTAAGGTATGCATTATTCCACCGAAGCGAGCGATCCCAAAATATTGTATCCGCCATCGACGTAGATCACTTCGCCCGTAATTCCCCGTCCGAGCGGACTAATCAGGAACAGCGCCGTGTCGCCGACCTCGCCCTGCTCCGTCGCCCGGCGGAGCGGGGCAAAATCCCTGTGGTGATCGACCATTTTACTGATGCCCGAGACGCCTCGGGCGGCCAGCGTCTTGATGGGACCCGCCGAAATCGCGTTCACGCGGATGTTCCGAGGCCCGAGATCATGGGCGAGATAGCGAACGGTGGCTTCGAGCGCGGCCTTTGCGACACCCATGACATTGTAGTGGGGCACGACCCGTTCCGCGCCAAGATACGTCAGCGTCACGACGGATCCTCCCTCTGTCATCAGCGGCAGCGCCGCGCGTGTCAGCGCGACGAGCGAATAGGTGCTGACATCGAGGGCGGTGGCGAAGCCTTTGCGTGTCGTGTTGACAAACTGTCCGGTGAGTTCTTCGCGCGGCGCAAAGGCAATGGAATGAATGAGGAAATCGAGCTTACCGGCTTCCTTTCCGACGTGGTTCATCAACGAATCGATCTGGGCATCGTCTCCTGCATCGCATGGGAAGGCTTTTGAGCCGGGGAGAGCGGCGACTAATTCTTCGACGTTCTCCTTGAGGCGCTCGTTCTGATAGTTGAAAAAAAGGTGGGCTCCCTGGCCGGCGGCAGATTGAGCGATGGCCCACGCGATACTGTGCTTGTTGGCCACGCCGACGATCAATCCTCTTTTCCCACTCAGTAACATACAGTGCTCCACGGTTGACGAGGAGATACGTTCCTCTGTGGCGATCATCCAATGACGAGCGGCTTTCTGGCGCGATGAAGATAGCACGATTGGCCAGGCTCTTCCAGGAGAGAGATGGCAGAGTCGAAGAGTTCATGCACGACGATCGTTCCGGCCGGATCGGTGCGTATATTTGCGCAGCATAATAAACGCGCTGAGCATTTGATCGTACGAATAATGTGCATTTCGCCCACTCGGGTTCGGCAGCAAAAACACCGGCGCGCCGGCTAACCGAGCCCTGGTAGTCCCAAGATTGAGCAGCGTTGATCCGCACAGGTCAGGGAACAGCATCCGGTAGATGGTCACTCCCAAGAACGCGATGGTCCGAGGCTGGTAGCGGCGGATTTTTCGCTCAAGTCCACCGAGTCCTGCCAAATACTCTCCGGGACTCAATTCACCGATGCCGACACTGCTTCGTCCGATGAGATTGGTCAGCCCAAGCCGCCACTCAGGGAGTCGCCAATCCTCCCTATAGGTGAGCGGCTCATCGATCAGGCCGGAATCGAAGAGGAGTTTCCAAAAGCGGTTCGAGGCCCCCGCAAAATGGTGTCCCACGGTCGCTGATCGGATCCCTGGGTGGATGCCCACAAACAGGATTCGCGCTCTTGGTCGAAGGTGGTCTAGGAGTTTCCCTGCTTGAGCCCGTGATGTCGTCATCCCGTCACACTGGTTCGACTATGAGGCAGTTTAGCCAAGTCCGACTATTCTGCCACAGTATGACCGGTTGATTGGTGAGCCTGGCCGTTGACTTGTATAGGCATAACAGCTTGATTTCTATAGAAGCCATCGTCGTAAGCCGTTAGGCACCAAGCTTGCTCAAACCACGGGGAGTGTCCACTGAGGGGCACACAATACAAACCAGGGGAGGTAAGAATTATGAAGCGCATGTTGTTGGCAATCATGGCAGTGGCGGTGGCGATTTCCTTCAGCGCTCCTTCGTTCGCCGACGAGACAAAGGACAAGGGGAAGAAGGAAGAGAAGAAGGGCGGCCACGTCCTCGTGTACGGCGATGAGAAGAAGGAGAAGAAGGACGAGAAGAAGGGTGGCCAGATGGACACCTTCGGCGATGAGAAGAAGAAGGACGAGAAGAAGGGCGGGATGGGCGGTAAGTAATCCCCTTTTGGCGAGGCTAGCTGGCTTGAGGAGCCTTCCGCCGAAAGCGGATGGCTCCTTAAGTACTCAGGTCATCTTCCACGACTCACCAACTGCAATCCCACAATTGTTTTCGCATCTCGGATCGTTCCGGCTTCAATCATCTTGATTGCCTCCTCAAGCGAGATTTCCAGGACCTCGAGAATTTCGTCACGATCTAACTGTTGCCGACCAGCCGTCAGGCCGGTCGCTTTGTAGATATGGATGACCTCGTCCGTAAAGCCTGGGGCAGTCAGAATGCTGGTGAGACGCTCCAGACGGCCGGCGACGTAGCCGATTTCCTCTTCCAGTTCCCGCGCTGCGCAGTGCAACGGATCTTCACCTCGGTCAAGTTTTCCTGCCGGAATCTCATAGATGAATCCCCCAGCCGCATGACGAAGCTGTTTGATCAACACGACCATCCCGTTGTCCTTGAGAGGGACCACAGCGGCGGCGCCAGGATGACGAACGATTTCCAGATCGATTGTGACGCCGTTTGGCAGTGTGACGGTATCAACGTTGAGCGTGAGGACCTTTCCCGTGAAGATGTTCTTGCTCTTGCTCATGTGCATTGGGGCTCACCGCCGCCGATTCGTGTACCTGC
>JAICVE010000110.1 GCA_025935475.1 Nitrospira sp.
AGTCCCGTGAGGCTGTCGTAATAGGCCAGTCGGTGGATTTCCCGCTCTGAGCGCTTCCGCTCACTGATATCCTGAGCCGTGCCCACGATGGTCAGCGACTTCAACTGGTCGTCGAAGACGGCCTCGGCCTGTAAGTTCACAATGAAATCGCTCCCGTTCGGCAGCATGATCCGGTGATCGATGTCGCAGGGAGTCCGGTCGGTGAGAATGCGCTTCAACGCCTGTTCTACGCGCTCTCGATCATCCGCGTCGACCGCTTGCAAGAATGCGTCGAGAGTGCCGCCGAAATCCTGCAGCCGTATCCCCATCAGGCGGCACAGCTCTGCCGACGCGGAGAATTGCCCCGTCCGGGGCTGCCATTCCCAATTGCCGATTTTAGCGATCCGCTGCGCCAGACCAAGCCGGGACTCGCTGCGCAGCAGCGCATCCAAGGTCCGGCTCCCTCGCAACATATACCGCACGCGATGACTCAGAATGGTGTGATTCAGTGGCTTCGTAATAAAATCGGTCGCGCCATGCTCGTACGCCCTTGCGATCGCCTCTGCGTCGTCCATGCCGGTCATCATCAGGATGGGCACGCGGCTCCCTCCGACCGCCCCGCGCAACCTGGAACACGCGGTATACCCGTCCATGACCGGCATCATGACGTCTAACACGATGATGTCGGGGCGACGGAGAACAAATTGTTCGAGCGCCTGCCGGCCGTTCGAGGCCTCACACACGTGGAGTCCAACCTGCTCAAGCGCCGAACGTACAAATGTTCTGACTAAATCATCGTCGTCTGCAACAAGTACCGTTGCCGTGTTTTCCATTTTCTCCACGTAGGTTATGTCCTTGTCCGTCGCCATCGCCGTCCCCACCGTTGGAGCGATCGGAGGGCATTCAGCGTAGTCGGTCTTTGGGCTCCGCCGAGGTCAGCCCAGCCGGTAAACAGCATATCCTCAAGAAAGACCTGTAAGAGTTTGTCGCTCGCGAATCTTCCGCGGTCAGGGTAGCAAACCGGCTCCGAATCACCAGTTAATTCCGCTTTTCACGCTATCGGTTCTAGTGCAATTGCTAGGTGCATCCCATGAGACACTTTGCCCATTCTCATTTGACCGATTAACCGAATATAATCAGGCAATTCCACCGGGAAACAGTCGTTCCCAAGACTATGAGCCCGTCCGGCGAGCGCACAACGCGGTCTCAGGGATGGGTGATCGCGGCGATCGCCGGAATCACCATCGCCATCTTCGTCCTCGATAGTTTTTTTCCCCTCGGGTTCGTGATTCCTGCCCTGTACGTCATTCCAATCATCCTGACTACCAGGGTCCGACGCTCAATGGCGCCGTTCGTCGTGGCCGCTTGCGCGACCGGATTGACACTCGCGGGTATCTGGACGAATTGGACGTCCCCGGTTGTCTCGCTTCAACTCGGCCTTTTCAACCGCTCGCTGGTCATCCTCGCCGGTTGGAGTGCGGCCACTATTATCTGGCATACCACGCAGAAACACGCCCGGCAGGAATTGGAAACCCTCGTCGCCGCTCGAACAGCTGCGCTCCGGCAAAGTGAGACAACACTCCAGAGTTTTTTCAATTCCACGGACTTGATGATGGGGGTGCTCGAAATCGTCGAAGACCAGCCTCTGATGGTGATCACGAACCGCGCGGCCGCTGGTGCGGCCCTCCAGGGAAAGGTAGATGCGCTCCCGCCGGCGTTACGATTGGCGCCGGGCGCACCTGAGGTCTGGATGCCACACCTGGTAGCCGCCCCTCGAACGGGAAAAACCGTGCACGTGAAATACCAGATTCCGACAACGCCGGATGCGGCATTGTCTGAGCGGATTATGACGTCGGCGCTCTCGTTTATCGGTGACAGCCCGCGCGGCAACGGGTTATATGCCTGGATTGGAGAAGACATCACCGAAAAAATGCATCTCGACCAGACCATGGAGGCCAGTCGGCGGTCATTGGAAGTGAGTCAGGCCCAGTTGCGCCAACTGACCGCTCAATTACTGACAGCACAAGACGACGAGCGTCGCCGGATCGCCCGTGAATTGCACGATGAGTTGAACCAGCGCGTCATCAGTCTGGCCTTCGATATCGACGATCAAATGCAACAGGTCCGCGACCTCTCGCCGGCCGCCCGCGCGACCCTTCAGCTCATCAAAAGCGAGGTGGCTGAGCTGTCCGACCATTTGCGCGACCTGGCTCATCGGCTCCATCCGTCAGTGCTCGACGATCTCGGCGTTGCCAGCGCGCTGCGCGTATGCGCTCACGATTTTGAACAACGTGAACAGATCCCCGTCCGCCTGACACTCGAAGAATCGGAGAGACCTCTGGGCCGTCATCTGGCAGAATGTCTCTTTCGAGTGACACAGGAAGCGCTGCGCAACGTGGCCAAACATGCCAGCGCCAAGCACGTCTTCTTGGAACTGACCTACCGTGAAGATCACGTGCTGCTTCGCATCGAGGATGATGGGCGGGGCTTTACGCCCCAAGACCGGCAGAGCGTTCAACGGGGCTTGGGTCTGGTCAGCATGGGCGAACGGGTGCGTCTGCTGGAAGGCACCCTGATGCTCACGAGCGACCCCGGCAAGGGCACGCGGTTATTGGCATCAATTCCATTCACAGGAATCTCGAATGAGCAAACCTCGCATCTTACTCGCTGACGACCACATGCTGATCCTCGATGGCCTGCGCCATCTCTTGGAACGGCATTACGATCTGGTCGGAACCGTTCAGGACGGCCACTCGGTCCTCAACACCGCACGGCGCTTGCAGCCCGATCTTGTGCTCATGGACGTCGCCATGCCGGTTCTCAATGGGCTCCAGGCTGGCCAGCGACTACGCGAACAGCTGCCGAACGTCAAGCTGCTCTATGTTTCGATGTACGGAGATACACCCTACGTCGAGGAAGCGCTACGGATCGGTGCGTCCGGCTATGTGTTAAAACGCTCGGGGTGGGAGGAGCTGTCTCGCGCCATCGAAACCGTCCTGGCGGGCAAGCAATACGTCTCTCCCGAACTGTCGGCGGCTCTCCAACAACCAGCCATCCAACCACCCCCGCCGCCGGATGGCTCGATGCGCTCGTTGACGGAACGGCAGCGACAAATTCTGCGATTGGTGGCGGCAGGCTATACCGCCAAGGAAATCGGCCGAATGTTGCACATCACATCCAAGACCGTGGAATTCCACAAGGGGCGGATGATGCGCCAGTTGCAGTTGCAATCAACCGTCGAGCTGGCGCGTTACGCCCTCACCCATGGTCTGAGCCATCCCTAGACCTGTTGGACGGGGTCTTCCGGGGAGATCTGTTGGTAGGGCTGCAGTTCGAGATGAGTGACCGTGTGTTGCAAGCGCGCCCATTCCTCCGGTTCCAACGTCACGAATTCGACTCCGAACTGTTGGGCTCGGCTCCAGCGGACGACAGCCTCCCGAATCTTCAGCGCAGGCTCATCCTCCGATGGATGGATGCGAAGTTCCAAGGCTGTTCCGGGTTTGACTTCCGTCTGACTCTCCACGCGGCAGCCCCGAAGGGACAAATCCGTGATATTGCCGTCTCCTCCGACGATGTTCAGCGACGTAAAGGAACTACGGAACCGGACTGGAAACCGTGGATTCTTCCGCTGCTCCATGCCAGCCACCTCAGGTGATGAATGAACGGTTGTCGTATTGTGCCAAGCCCGGCACAATTCGCCACTGTTTTTGCAAAATCTCACTTACCCTTTGATATTTCCGATCGGTCGAAGCTCCGCGACCCTCTTGGTGATGCCGGCGCCTTCCACGGTCTCCACAACGTCGGAGATGTTCTTGTAGGCAAATCCCGCTTCTTCGGCCAGCCCCGACATGGACACCGCCTTGACCAGTATGCCGTGCTGTTTCATCTGCTGTTGCAGCTGCTCGCCGCGCACCTGTTTCTTCGCTTGGGCTCGCGACATGGTCCGTCCCGAGCCATGCATCGTCGAGCCAAACGTCTCCTCCACGGCGCGATCCGTGCCGACCAACAGATAGGATCCGGTCTCCATGGAACCGCCGCAGATCACCGGCTGACCGGTCTCTCGAAATTCCGGTGTCAACTCCATGCTGCCCGGCCCGAACGCCCGCGTGGCTCCTTTACGATGGACGAGCAATTCGCCTTCGGGGTACCGCTCGATTTTCGCAATGTTGTGGGCAACATCATAGACGAGTTCCATGCCCAGCTCCTCCGCCGACGGGCCGAACACGGCAGTAAAGGCTTCCCGCACATGATGGGTGATCACCTGCCGGTTGGCGAAGGCCATATTCGCCGCGCAATTCATCGCGGCGAAATAGTCCTGACCTTCCTGCGATCGGAACGGCGCACAAGCTAACTGCTGATCTTTGACCGAAATGCCGTAGCGTCGCATCGCCTTTGCAAATACCTTCAAGTAATCGGTGGCCACTTGATGCCCAAATCCGCGGGACCCGCAATGGACCATGACGACGATTTGATCCTGGCCCGAGATCCCTAGCGCGGCGGCCGTCGCAGGATCGAAGATCCGGTCGTTCGAGACGACTTGCACTTCAAGGTAGTGGTTGCCCGATCCCAACGTCCCGAGCTGACTGATCCCACGGCCGATCGCCTGGTCGGACACGGTCGATGGGTCGGTCACTCTGATGCAGCCGCCTTCTTCGCTGCGCTCAAGATCACGGTGCCAGCCGTAGCCCTGTTCCACGCACCAGCGCGCGCCTTGCACCATGACGGCATTGAGATCGCTGCGCGAGAGTTTGACGGAGCCTCCCGCACCGACGCCGGCCGGTACTCGGCGGAAGAGCTCATCCATCAAGCGTGGCAAGCGAGGTGCCACATCCGCCAACGTCAGGTCTGTGCGGATCAGCCGCATGCCGCAATTGACATCATACCCAACGCCTCCCGGCGAGATGACGCCTTCACGCACATCGAACGCGGCAACCCCGCCGATGGGGAATCCGTACCCCCAATGGCCATCCGGCATGCAGAGGGCATAGCGTTGAATGCCTGGCAGGCAGGCGACGTTGGTGACCTGGTCAAAGACGCCCTGATCCATCGACTGCAGAATGCCCGGCGTCCCATAAATACGTGCGGGCACGAGCATGTCCGATTTTTCTGAAGTCGGAATTTCCCATACTTCGTCGGTGATCCGGTTCACCTTCATGCCTGTGTTCAATTGCATTCTTTATCCAACGGGTATGGCAGGATGTTCAACAAGCTGGCAGCCTTTTTCAACATTCTGCTACACGTCGACGACCACTGTGGCTTTCCAGAGCGGGCCGTCCTGCCCTACCTTATAGAGGTGTCTCGTAATGCCTTTTACATCATTGCGCAAGGTTTGCAGGGTATGGTCAACTGGGGCCCCAATCAGCGAGCCCTCGATCTTCCACCGTCCATTGTGGTGAGTCAGGCTCAGCGGAGCCTCGTGGAACACGACCCCAGCCGCATCCTTCCAATACACGATTTCCGACAACCACTCAACGAGGAGATCATCTAGTGCGGCGTCCATCTTGACAATTCGGCGATTCCAAGAGGCACCTACGGTCTGCGGATCGGCCATCGTCTCGAGGAGAGCACGCGTGGCCCCTTGAAACAGGTCCTCAATCGAGTCGCCTGCTGCTTCGAACGCGATGTCGGCCAGGGCAACATCTTCAAGAAACCGGAACTCGTATGACATGGAGGACCTGTCAGAGAAAACGGTACGGAAGTCCCCGTCCGACATGCAGATGGGTGCGTCGTCCAGATCTTCACGACCAGGCGCCGTTGGTCACAGTCCGGCGGAGCAGGCGGTTAATCGAGCTCGAACGTCTTGGGATAATTCGTGAGGTTCCGACAGCCATCGGCGGTCACCAAGACCATGTCTTCAATCCGAACGGCGCCCAAGCCCGGATAGTAGAGGCCGGGCTCGACGGTCACGACGTGGCCTTCCAGCAGTAAGGAACCTGTCCGGCTGATGCGAGGAGCTTCATGGATATCCAGCCCGACACCATGACCTGTGCCGTGGAAATAGCCCTGCATGCGCCCGTTCACCAAGCCAGTCTTGTAACCGGCCTTCTCGAATCGGTCACAAATTCCCCGATGAATCTTCATACCGTCGGCACCGTCCCGGATTTTCGTGATGGCTTCTTCCTGTGCGTCCAGCACGGTCTGATAGAGCTTCTTCAGCTCCGGACTCGGAGTGCCACGAATCACGGTCCTCGACATATCGGCGAAGTAGCGTGAGGACGCCGACCGCGGGAAGACGTCGAAGATGATGCTGCGATGTGCCGGCAAAGGACCTCTCCCTTCATGATGCGGATCACAGGCCTGCTCCCCGCCCGCGACGATGGTATGTTGCGCGACGCAATCGCGTTCCATCAGCTTCACGTTGATGACCTTCTTGATCCGTTCCGAAGTCAGTACGCCGTCCTCCAGCCACACCTGCCCCTGCTGGATCGTCGCCCGCCGCAGCAGCTCATGGGCGGCGGAAACGGCGTCCTCGGTGGCCCGCTGCGCCTCTTCAATGTGCCGCACTTCTTCCGTGGTTTTGACAACGCGCTGTTCGTAGAACGGGTCCGGTTTGGCGTGCACCTGATAGCCGAGTTCCTGAAGTCGCGCCGCGTGGCTGTAGGGAAAGTTCGCGGGAACCAGCACTTGCTTGATCTTGGCCTCCCGCAGCACGACGTGCACAATGTCGACGCTGCCCGGAGTGGCCACGCCATGGTCTCTCGCGCGGCGCTCGATCTCCGAATAGGACAGCACGCGATCGACCGCGGCCTGGCTCTTGGCCCGATCCATTTCTAGATCGTTCATGATCATCAGGCGCTCGCCCTTAATCTCCAAATAAATAAAAGGGTCCGGCGCAATGAACTTGGTGGCGTGGTAGAGGTTTGAATCCAGCTCGCTGGCTGCGATGAAAACCGTGGCTTTATGTGATTGTGACGCCGATCGAGACATGAGACGGTGACTTACTCATTGGCACTCACACGAGCGGCGCTCACACACCTGTCCCGCCCGCCGGTCGAGCGGAATCGGTTGTACGCCTTCGGCGGAATGTAACATGGGGTCCGCGGAGGGTCAAGGAACCGCCGGAGGAGTTTCCGCAGGAGGAATGGAGTCCTTCGACACCGTCTTGTTGTCGTCCGGCGTCACCAAATCAATGGGGAGCATGACCGTGTTCTTCAGCAAATCGACCGCCAACTGGGCGAGGCCACTGACGCCGGTGGCAAAGGACTTCATCGGCAGGTAGGTGACTTCGGGATCTTCGATCGCCCCCTTGACCGCAAACATCGCCGTCGCAACCCCCTTGCGTTCACCCGCAAACAGACGCCCAAACAATGGGATCGTCTTCAAAAACTGCGAGTACGATCCGAACGGACTCACGGCCCAGACCATATCCACCTGATCGGTGGGGAGATCGTAGTTGCCCGCCGCAGTGATTTTCACGATCGGGCTGTCGATGATGAGATTCTCGGTTTCAAACAGGCCGTTGCGGATCGTGACCGTGGCCGTGATCCTGTTATAGGGCAGACCTTCCTTCTCCAGGTCCACCTTGCCTTGCAGTACAGCAGGCAGGTTCAAGATGCTGATGATCTTCCAGATGGCACGTTCCTCTGACTTGAAGATCCGACCGTTCTCGAGCAGAAGATCGGTCTTGCCGTTGAGGGTCGGATAAATGCCATGGGGGTTCCGTCCGTGCCCGCGCACGGTGCCGGTCACGCGAGCTTCTCCGGTCACGCCTCCTTGTTTTGAGCCCGCCAGCCGGTAGATGTCCTCGACCAGCAGCCCGGTCGCCCGCAACGAGATTTCAGACTCGGCGGGCTCTCCGCGCGGCAACTGCACGACCATTCGGCCAGCGATGTCTCCGTTGGTGGACTGTCCCGACAACCGATCCAGATCAAGGACGCCGTCCTGGATGGTCAGTCGCGCGGAAAGGGCGCCGAACTTCAGATGTTTGTAGCGACCTCGCGCGATGGAAGCGGTCGCCTGGACCTTACTGGTCGCCGCCAGCCATTCGAGCAGATCACGGATGGGCGCACGCTGGCCTTTGGGAATCAGCAGATCAATGTCCATCTGGTTGGACTCCATTTTCGCCGTGATGACGGGTTTGGTCGTCCAATTGCGCATGGTCCCTTCGAGCGTGAGGTCGCTGTCCATGAGGTGGAACGAGAGACGTTTGAGCTCGGCCGTGTCGCGGGCCAGGAGCAGCCGTACGTACAGATCCTGGATCGGCCCGCCGGTTCCCTTCACCGTCAGTAATCCGTTGCTGAGCGCCAGCCAACCGGTCGTTTTCCACGTCCGCCAATCTCGATCTTTTCCCTTGATGTCCAGCGAGAGTTCGAGATTGCCTGCTTCGAAGCCGCCTTTGGCGATCCACTCTGGAACCGTCGACAACGAGACCGTGCCGGTGGCGAGGGCCGCGTCG
>JAICVE010000038.1 GCA_025935475.1 Nitrospira sp.
GGTCCGCGTGCCGAAGAACCAGGCGGCTAGATATTGGACGCCGAACGGCCACCATCGTCTCTCGGCCATGCGCACCCTAGGAGCAAACACCATTGTGTCGCTGGTGGTTCCGGAACCGGCTGCCGCCTATCAGATTCTGGCGCTCAATACTGAGAAGGCCCATAACCTCCGTGAAAAGGCCCTCGAAGTGATCCGCATGTACAAGGAACTCATGCAGTTGGACCATGCGACCGAAGAGGGCTATGCGTTGGAATTCGAGGAGCCGGCATTGATCACGTTGGGACTCTGCTATGAAGAACGGCCGCGATTCAGCGGGGGGGCCTACCACCCCGTGCTCAAACGGGTGGAGGAATTTCTGAAGAAGCCGTTGCGGACGGCCATCGAGTCGCGGCATGAACGGGCTCGGAAGGTCTTGGGGCTGGACGATGCGATCGTCAAACAGGTCGAGATCCTCAAGGCAAAAGGGCTGACCAGTCCCTACCTGAAAAGCTTCGTCGTCGCACGCGTCAATCCGATTCGCTTCCGGCCCAAGGATTCCCCTCCTCTTTCCTTTGACGACGCGCTGGACCGTATGATGCAGGCCGCGGCCAAATTCAATCCAGACAAGGTCAAAATGGACGATCTTGCCAAATCGGGAGGCGCGCCGGACGAGTCCGAGTAGCGCTTCCCGCCTTGTTTCTGTCGTAAAACCCCCCGTACAATAACTAGTCGTTGCTAAACCGGGAGGCCGTTATGGGTCTTGCTGACAACAAATGTATTCCCTGCCGCGGCGGCGTACCACCTCTTCCCCATGATCGAGCACAGGCGTTATTGAAGGAGCTCGGCCGCGGGTGGTCCTTGAGCCATGAAGGCCACCTCGAACGACTGTATACCTTCAAAGACTTCGCGCAAGCCTTGGCCTTCGTGAACAAGGTGGGTGCCGTGGCCGAGGCCGAGGGCCATCATCCTGATCTCCACTTGTCGTGGGGGAAGTGCAAGATCGAGATCTGGACGCATAAGATTAATGGACTGACCGAAAGCGATTTTTACCTGGCGGCAAAGGCCGACAGGGAATTTGAACCGTTCCGAGCAATGGCGGGTGGGTGATCACAGCGTGACTCCCGACGCGAACTCGACAGGGCATGCGATGGGCGACGCGCAGGTGGCGCTCGTCAACATGCCATTCAGCTTCTCGAAGTATCCCTCCATCCAGCTCGGCACCCTTTCGACGTTGCTCAAATCCCAAGGAATCGCGGTCGATTGCCATCACTTGAACGTGCGGTTCGCGTACAAGATCGGCGTGCCGCTGTACGAGCTCATTTGTGAGAAGCGCGCGCTCTTTGGTGAATGGCTGTTCTCCTATCTGCTATTCCGTGACAACCCCAAGCGAGTGGAATACCCCCGAGTCTTCAAGCCTGTGTTCGAGCAAATCGCCCAACAGAGCGGACAACCGATCGGCTATTTCGAGGAAATGGCCACGAAAATTGCACCGCAGTTTCTGACCTGGGCACTGACCGCAATCGATTGGGGCCGCTATAAGCTCGTCGGCTTCACCTCCACCTTCGATCAGAACGTAGCCAGCCTCACGATGGCCAAGCTGATCAAGGATCTCTACCCAGAAGTGACCATCGTGTTCGGAGGAGCCAACTACGATGGAGAGATGGGATTGGAGTACTTTCGAGCGTTTCCCTTCATCGATCACGTGGTCGTGGGGGAAGGCGAGGTCGCGTTTCCGGCGCTCGCTCATCAGGTGATCGGAGGACATTCCACTGAGTGTCCACCGGGAGTGGCGTTTCGCCAGGAGGGTCAGGTCCGGCTGACGCCGAACGCCGCGCTTTTCACCGACTTTGCTCGGACCGGTCCGCCTGACTACGATGACTATTACCATTTGCTGGCTGAATTGGGCGAGACGGCCAAGGGGCTGGATCGGATTCTCTTGTACGAAGGCTCCCGCGGCTGTTGGTGGGGCGAAAAGCATCATTGCACATTCTGCGGCCTGAATGCCCAAAGCATGAAATTTCGCGCCAAATCGCCCGAGCACGTCGCCCGCGAAATGACATATCTTTCTCACCGGTACGATACGGCCCGCTTCCGCCTGGTCGATAACATCATCGACATGAAATACATCGATGAGCTCTTCGGAAGGTTTGCGGCCGAGCACTGCGACCTCGACGTCTTCATCGAGACCAAGAGCAATCTTCAGAAATCGCAGATCAAAACCTTGGCGCTCGGCGGGGTGAAGTGCATGCAGCCCGGTCTCGAAAGCTTGAGTGTCACTCAGCTCAAAGCGATGGACAAAGGCGTCACGCCGATACAGAACATTGTGTGCCTGAAGTGGAGTTACTATTACCGGATAACCGTCTCCTGGAATATTCTGTTGGGCTTTCCCGGCGAGACCAACGGCGATTATCTGCGTCAAATCGACTTGATTCCGTCCTTAGTCCATTTGCAGCCGCCGGAAGCCACGGGGAAATTCTGGTTGGAACGCTTCAGCCCGTACTATGCCCGGCCACACGATTACGGCGTGCGGATGACGGGCCCGGGATTGGCCTATCAGTACGTGTATGATGCCCGGCAGGTCGACTTGAGCAAAATCGCATACGATTTCGAGTACGAATTGGAGAGCTGGCCGATCGATCCGCATGTCTACCAAGAGCTGGTGTCTGCCATTGAGAACTGGCAGCGGCTCCACGCCTCGAATGACCGTCCATTTCTGTATTATTCGAAGGCGCTGGGATATGTGACGGTATACGACGGGCGAAATCCCAAGGCGCCCACGCGACGCCGGTACGATGGATTGTCCGCCGTCCTTATTGAGATGTGCAACGAGTCACCGAGGAGTCTCGATCAGATCCGCGCAACACTCGATGAGTCCAAGACCGATCGAGAGCCGCTTGAATCGGCATTGGTCGATCTGACCACTAGGCGGGTGCTGTACGAAGAGCGTGGTAAGTATTTTACGCTTGCGATCCCCGAGCATCCCTACCTATAGCGGGACGCTGAAAAATGGCGTTGGCTGGTTCGCCACTCGTTTGATTCTACATGGACAGTTTCTCGGCCACGTTCCGCATCTGCACTCCGTGCACCAGTGACGCACCGCCCCGGATGGCACAAGCCACATGCACGGCTTCGGTCATTTCCTCCACATTCGACCCCTTTTCCAGCGACGCCTGTGTATAGGCATCGATGCAATAGGGGCACTGCACCGTGTGGGCGACCGCCAGTGCGATCAACGCCTTCTCTCGCTCGGTCAGCGCTCCTTCGGCAAAGACCGCGCTGTAATAACTCAGGAACTTGTCCCAGAGCGCTGTGTTCCCTTTGCCCATGTCTGCAAACTTGCTCAAATCATGCGGATGGTAATAGGTGTCCATACGACGCTCCCCTCGTGAATGGATGGACGGCGTTGACGAGTGATTACGCGTTGCTTGGAGGCTCCGGATCGGCTTGGGACAAGACCTGGGAAAACCGACTTCCGACAATGGCGGACACTTTCGTCATCAAATCGGTGATTTCCTGCCACTCATGTGGCAGCAGATCCTGTTTGAGTTGCGGGTGGATTGCCCATTGCGCCTCAACCTGCGAGCCGTTACGGCTGACCAGGACGCGAAGCAGCTCGACATCCCATGAGGTCGCTTCAGCTCCGGGGGATTGAGGTTGGCCGTTGGATGGGCCTGACGGAGGTATTGATGTGGCCATGCGTTGTTCTCCCTCTGGTTCCCACCTCATCATATCGCACTGTGATTCCTCCTGTATATTGCCAGTCTATTCCGAGGTCGTGGCGCCACGGCGAGCATCAGGACCGCAGGTTTTCCCCGATGATTTCGAGCATTTCGTGATGAATCTGGCCGTTGCTTGCGACGAGTTCAGGCTGATAGATCGAATGGACGTTGCCGCGGAGATCGGTGATGCGCCCACCAGCTTCCCGCACGATCACCGCGCCTGCGGCCATGTCCCAAGGGCTGAGTTTGACCTCCCAAAATCCATCGAAACGGCCAGCCGCGACATAACAAAGATCCAAAGCCGCGCTACCGGTGCGCCGCACTCCCTGGGCCTTGAGCGCGAAGCGCGCGAAGTGATCAAAGTTGTTGTTCGGCGTGTCGCGGATGTCATAGGCAAAGCCGGTGACGGTGAGGGCCGCCTCCAGCTCAGCGGTGTGCGAGACGGCAATTGAGACGCCGTTCACAAACGCTCCTCGGCCGGTTTCTGCGGTAAACAACTCGTCACGCGTTGGGTCATAGACCACCCCAACGAGCAATGCACCATCGCACTCGACTCCGATCGAAACGGCATAGACGGGAAATCCGTGCGCAAAATTCGTGGTGCCGTCCAGAGGGTCGATGATCCAGCGGTAACGCGATGGTGCATCCACTCCGACTCCTCGTTCTTCTGCGAGCGTGCGATGGCTCGGGAAATGCCGGCGGATATGATCGATAATGCATTCTTCCGCCGCGTGGTCAGCATCGGTGACCAAATTGAATGGAGTCTTGTGTCGAACGTGGAATCCAGAACGCGCGTACTTCAGCAATATCTTGCCGGCGGCAGTGGAGGCCTCTACTGCAACCGAGAGCAGGCGGTCAGTCGAGACGTGTGCGTCTTCAGAGTGAAGCATGCCGCTGATCTTAGCACGGCATGCGAGTCGTTCATTGATGCATGCAAGCCATATTCTTGAGTCGCGGTATTGACTTGCTCTGCGAGCAAGCATATAAAGCAAGCATGCTTTGTTTGGAGAGGGTCCTTGGAAGAGCTCACCGATATTCTGGTCGGCCTTGAACAGCGAATCAACGCCTACAAGAATCGACTCCACGAACACGAAAAAAAACGTCGTCGGCTCGACGACGAAATTGCCACCATCAAGAAATACCTGGAACTCGCCGAGACGCTGCATCGCGTGGAGGCGGACAAGGCGAAGCTGGCGACACTGTCGACGCAGCTCATCACCGACGAAAAGGGCGCTCGTGCCCTTCCTGTCGATGTTACGGATCAATCACGGGAAATTCTTCTAGGACGGAGTAAATATGCCGGGAAGAGCGTTCCGGAAGCGGCCTATCAGGTGTTGCGTGAGGCGAACCGCTCCATGCATGCCAAGGAACTCGTCCAGCGTCTGGTCGAGGGCGGTCTGCACATCAAGGGCAAAACGCCGCTCACGTCTGTGGCGACTTCGCTAAAGCGGGATAAGCGCTTCCGTAAAGTGGGCCCAAACACCTTCGAGGCGACCGAGGAGGTGTTGAGCCACGCGGTATGAGGAGCGTCATCTCATCAAGAAGGACTCATTTCGAAGGGAGGTGAGAGTCTTGGCGACGAAGAAAGCAGCAAAGAAGAAAAAGAAGTAAGCCCCGCCTCGATTCTAGCGCCGGGGGCGAGGCCACTCGCTCCCGACGTTATCAAGTTTCCCAGGACGAATACAGCGCACACCCTTCCCTCTGTAGCACATCAACAACGCAGGGATACACGTCGATGACTAGGAAGCCTGGAGGGCCACAGCTGTTGCGGGTCTTTGAGACGAGGAAAGGGAGGGACTGAATTCGGGTTGTGAGATCGTCTGATCGGCGTTTAGCAGCACCCAGCATTCGGGATGATCGAGAATTTGCTTCACCAGACGGGTATGTAAGGCATGTCCGGATCGGTCGGCAATCAGATGTCCGATAAAGGGCAGACCCAAAAGCGAGAAGTCACCGATGAGGTCCAAGACCTTATGGCGTACAAATTCGTCGGAAAACCGCAGACCGGATTCATTCAGGATCCCCTCTTGCGAAAGGACGACCGTGTTCTCGAGATTGCCGCCACGGCCAAGTCCGCGGGCCCAGAGCGCTTCAACTTCCTGCAAGAACCCGAAGGTCCTGGCTTCAGCGATCTCGGTCGCAAACGCATGCGTGGAATGATCATACGTATAGGTCTGCGTGCGTATCATGGGATGGTCGTACTGGATCGTATAGGTAATCCGTGGCGTGGAAGAGGGCTCGATCCTGATGCGCCGGGATCCATCGACGATTTCCAATGGTCGGGTGATCTTCAAGAATGCTCGACGGCGGTTTTGGGCTTTGACACCGGCCGATTGGATCAATCGGACAAATGGGGCTGAGCTGCCATCCATGACAGGTGCTTCAGCGGCATCGATGTCGACAAAAACGTTATCGACGCTCAAGCCTGCCAGCGCGGCGAGCACGTGCTCGATCGTTTTGACTTGGAATCCATTTCCACTGATCGCCGTACAGAGTTCCGTCGGAACAAGATGATCAACAGACGCCGCCAACATCGCTCCGGCGTGCCCATTGCGGTTCACAAACACCACGCCGGTGTCCGTGGGCGCCGGACGAAGCGTGAGCGTCACCGGCTTTCCTGTATGTAATCCGACTCCCGTACAGCTAATCGGATTTAAGAGGGTTTGCTGCTGTCTCACAGGCAGAGCCTCCAGTTACCACAGTGGTTCACAGCAACTTGAGTGCCAACGCAACTTTATGGATAAATTATTCATAAGTTATTGAATGTATATGTAATTATCACATGCTATCTCTATTGCTCATCTGTTGCGTAAATGTGACATGTGTGACTTTCAGTGGAATCAATCTAAAGAATGGGTAAGAAATGGCGACTCAAACCCGCTCGCGAAGCGACCTGGCATTCACCGGCAGGTGAGCACGAGAAAGCAGAGCTTACCGCACTGAGCCCGAGGATGGCAACCCATAGCGAGAATATACAGCGTTACTCTGCCAAAGACGAAGAGCCTAAGAGCCCTGGCCTCTATGGCCGTGGATCCAGCTCGATCAGACCTTTGCGAATCGCCAAAATTGCTGCCTGAGTGCGATCATAGACCTGCAGCTTGTGAAAGATATTCCGCACGTGATTTTTCACGGTCTTCTCGCTAAGGTCCAAACTGTTGGCGATTTCTTTGTTGGTCTTTCCATCTGCCACGAGCCGCAACACCGTGATTTCCCGCTCGGTGAGATCGTGCTCAACCCACCCCGGTTTCTTCCCCTTCTTCTGTGCCATGAGTGAAAACTCGGCGAGAATCTTACTCGCGACCGACGGATGGATCAGTGACTCCCCTCGGTAGATGGCTCGGATCGCGGCCACGATTTGGGACGACTCGGAGTCCTTTAAGAGGTAGCCGGCGGCACCGGCGCGGACCAGATCAAAAATATATTGCTGTTCCTCATACATGGTCAGCGCGACGATGCCGATATGGGGAAACTCCCGCTTGATTTGACGCGTGGCTTCCACCCCGCCCATCCGCGGCATGCTGACGTCCATCAAAATGACGTCGGGCATCAAGGTTTTCGTTTTCTCGACCGCCTCCATCCCATCCTGCGCCTCTCCGACGACGTTGAGGTCATCCTTTGTTTTGAGAATGGCGGCCAATCCTTCCCGCACCACCCGGTGATCATCAGCGATTAACACTTTAATTTTCTCCATCGTCTACCCTCTCTTTTTTCCCGAGCGGCACTTCGACGACAATCTGGGTACCCCGCCCCTTTTTAGAATCGATTGTTGCCTCGCCACCGACGAGCTTCGCCCGTTCCACGATTCCTCGCACGCCGAAGTGGTCCCATTTCTCAGGATTGTGCAGGACCTGCTCCATGTTGAATCCGACGCCGTTGTCTGAGATGACGACTCTGAGCTTCTCGAGGTCGATCGTCAATTGCACCGACACCCGGTCGGCCTTGGCGTGTTGGACGACGTTGCTCAAGGCTTCCTGGACGATCCGGAACAGAAAGATCTTGGTGCGGGGAAACAGAATCTGCTCATCGCCGGTCACGGTAAAGTCGGTCTTGATGTGATATTGCGTCTCGTACGATTTGAGATAGTTGGTAAGTCCCGGAATGAGCTCCATCTTGTCGTATTGAAGAGGACGGAGATTGAAAATGACTTGTCTGGCTTCCTGAATCGCAAGCTTGAGCTGCTCCTTGCTTTCTCGCAGGGTGGCCAAGCTCGCTTTGGGATTTTTGCGGATCAGTTGTTGGGACAGTTCAAGCTTGAAGCCGACGCCGGCGAGGCTCTGGACGAGTCCGTCGTGAATTTCGCAGGCGATCCTCGTGCGTTCCTCGGTCACGGCGGCCCCTGTTTCCTTGACATAAAGCCGGTAAAGCGACTGATACTTGTTGAGGGTTTTCTCAATTTCGGCGGTCGCCCTGATTCGCGCTTCGATCAGTTCCCACATAAACTTGGCACTGGCGCCCCCGAGGATCGTCACGCCCATGCGGTGAAAGTCTTGAAGCGACTGCCAGACGTCCGCACTGCCCGACACGTCGATGATCAGATCGACGCGTTCCAGATTGAGCAACATTCGGTAGTCTTGAGTGACGGGAATTTTCAACCGCTTCGCGAGGGAGAGGCCGGGTGCCGAATCCTCGATTTCGGCCACGGCGACGATGTCGACGAGTGGATCGTTGGCGAAGATCTCCATGAGCGCCTTGCCGCCCCGTCCGGCTCCGATGATCGCCACGTGGGTGACGCCGGGTGCGCCGCTCTTTCGGGTCTCTTTCGACGGTTTGGCCTGCGAGGCCGGCATGTGCCCCTCTTTGGTCGACGTCCTCGTTGTGTCTCGACGAACGGGGGGAGAGGAAAGACGCCTCAGCGGGGAATCCAATCGTGTCTTCACCGCTCGCGACGCTGCTGGGCCAGGGTTCTCAACTCGTCCATGAATTGGTCGATGTCCTTGAACTCCCGGTAGACGGAGGCAAAGCGCACATAGGCCACTTGATCGAGCTGATGCAATTCCTTCATCAACTCCTCGCCCACGATCCGGCTTTCAATCTCCGTCTCGCCCATCTCTTGAATGCGCTTCTCGATCCGGTCGGTCACGGTCTCGATGGTCGCCGTGCTGATCGGTCGCTTCTCGCAGGCTTTTTTCAATCCTGACAGAATTTTAGCCCGATCAAACGTTTCCCGCCGTCCGTCTTTCTTGACCACGACCGGAAGGATTTCCTCCACACGCTCATAGGTGGTATATCGGCGCTTGCAGCCCAGGCATTCCCGGCGTCGGCGAATGAGCTCGCCTTCCTTCGCCATGCGCGAGTCGACCACTTTGTCTTCCAGCTCATCGCAGAAGGGACATTTCACCGGCGGTGATCCTGCCCTCTTGTGAGGTTAGTAGGAGTGAAAGATCGGGAAACGGCTGCAGAGTGCCTTGGCCTGGCTGCGGACTTCCTCCAGAACCCCAGGGTCCTGCCGGTGTTGCAGGACTCGATCCACCAGGGCGACGATCTCTCGCATTTCGGCTTCCTTCATCCCGCGGGTTGAGACAATCGGCGTGCCCAACCGGATGCCGCTCGCCACAGCCGGCGGCTTTTCATCGTAGGGCACCGCATTCTTATTGACGATGATGCCGGCCGCGTCCAGTGCTGCGTCCGCTTCTTTGCCGGTGATGCCCTTGTTGGTGAGATTCACCAACATGAGGTGCGTATCCGTCCCTCCGGACACGATCTTATACCCGCGCTCCAACAGGCCCTGAGCCAAGACACGCGCATTGGCGACGACCTGTTGCTGATAGCGCTTGAATGGTGGTGAGAGGGCTTCCTTAAAGGCAACTGCTTTGGCGGCAATGACGTGCATCAAGGGTCCGCCCTGCATGCCGGGAAACACGAACTTGTCAACGGCCTTGGCGTGTTCCGCCTTGCACATCACCACACCGCCGCGAGGGCCGCGGAGGGTCTTGTGCGTTGTCGTGGTCACGAAATCTGCATAGGGGATGGGATTGGGGTGCAAGCCTGCGGCGATCAAGCCGGCGATGTGGGCAATATCGACCATGAGGTAGGCGCCGACCGATTGGGCAATGGCCTGAAATTTTGGAAAGTCCAGCGTCCTGGCGTAGGCACTTGCGCCGACCACGATCATGCGAGGGCGGCATTCTTCGGCGAGCTTGCGGACGGCGTCAATGTCGATGGTTTCCGACTGTCGATCAACCCCGTACGAGAACGCGCGAAAAATCATTCCGGAGAAATTGACTTTGCTGCCGTGGGTCAAATGGCCTCCCTGCGCCAAGTCCATCCCCAGAATCGTGTCTCCGGGCTTGAGCACTGACAGGTAGGCGGCCATATTGGCTTGCGAACCGGAATGCGGTTGAACGTTTACATGCTCTGCGCCGAAAATCTGCTTGCAGCGTTGAATGGCGAGGTCTTCGACTTGGTCCACATGTTGGCAACCGCCGTAGTACCGCTTGCCGGGGTACCCTTCCGCATACTTGTTCGTCATCAAGGAACCCTGCGCGGCAAGGACGGCAGGACTGGCGAAGTTCTCAGAGGCGATCAGGAGCAGCTTGTTTCGCTGGCGTTCTTCCTCGGCATCGATGGCGGCATAGACTTCGGGATCCGTGGCTTGTAACGCATCCAGTGACCCCACTGCATCTTTCATGGACATTGAACGTGCCTCGTCCGGTTGTTGATACACCGAGGGAAATTAGGCCGTCGCGGTTTCAGCATCCTGTTTCTTCACGACACGCACCGTGACCGCGGCGGTAACCTCCCGCGGCAATTTCACCGGGACCGTAAAGGTGCCGAGCTCTTTGATGGGGTGAGGCAGCTGAATTTTCCGCCGGTCCACGGTGTAGCCCTGTGCGGTCAACCCCTCGGCAATGTCCTTAACCGTGACCGACCCGAACATCTTATCGTCCTTGCCGACCTGAGCCTCCACCGTGAGCGTGACAGTGGACATTTTCTGGGCATGCGCTTCGATCTCGAGCTTTTCCTTCTTGGCCCGTTCGGCGGCGACCCGCTTGGTATGCTCAAACGATTTGATATTCCGGTCGTTGGCGAGCACGGCCTTGTTACGGGGGAGTAAGAAGTTTCTCGCAAATCCATCCTTCACGTCGATGAGGTCGCCGAGGTGACCGACCCCTTCCATCGTCTCTTGCAGAATGACCTTCATGCTGCTAACTCCTTCTGTTGGAAAGGAAAAGAGGATACTGGAGGGGCAGAAGAAAAGTCAATCGTGGATTGCTGCAGCGAGCGAGTTCTAGTACCCGAACGCCGCCTGTGGGTGGCTAGACTCTCGTCAGCGAGCGCCCGTATTATGACCGCACCCTCTTCAAGGCATTCCATCATGACTGCACGAGAACTTATCGAGCATTGGGCCGCACGACTCACGGCGGAGCAGGCGCAGCTTGGTACAGCCCAAGGCGACCGGCCGCTGACACCCGTGAGCGGACGTCTCGTGGAAACGGTTGGAACGCTGTATCTCTACGAGTTTCGGCTTCCTCCTGAAGGCGTATTGGCCATGGATATTCCCGTCTCGGTCGTCCCTGATGACGAGATCGAACCGGCCGAAGGGCTCGTCTTGAGTTGTAAGGACGGCGTGGCCTTGGTGCAAACCTTCGACGCCGTCGGAACCACTGTCACGAATGCGACGATTGTCCCCGATCGGGGAGGCTTTCTCTTAAGAGCGGGGGAAAGATTCGCTCACATGTTGGCGCAACCCGACTCCTACCGGCTGGGTCCTGCCGATCGACTGGCTCCTGTGTTCGGGGCGCGGAACTCATTTGACCAGGATGGAGGCTCCTCGGCTTCTGTCCTGACGACGGTGTGGACGGAGGATCCATCCGTGCGGCAACAGAAAGTGGCGGCCACGGCAATCGAGCTCATTCGGGCGAACAAGCGCATCCTGCTCGTGTGCCCAAATCATCACGCGGCAGACGAGATCAGCGGATCCATCGCGCGAGCCATGAAGGCCGGCGGCCTCGTCTACAAAACCTGGGTGAGCCGATATGAAATGACGGTGGCCCATCAGGCGTTCGGCTTACCGATTCACGAGCTGGGTTTCGAAGCACAAATGCATCAGTTTTATGCAAAGTCGCGGGCGGACAAAGCTGCGCTCCGCCGGAAATACGAACGGTTTCGGGAACTCACGCCGATCTTGGCGTACAAAGGGCATAAGCAAAAGGATCTCGATGAGGTCCGGTTGCTGGAATGGCGCCTATTGACGCAGTTGAGCGACCTTCAGGCGAAACAAAAAGAGGCGCAGACGACGCTGGCCGAATATGAAAACCTGCCGCTTCTGCGCCGCCTCACCATGCAGGCGGTGGGGAAAAATGTGGACTCGCTCCATCAGTACCTTGGCCTCTACGAGACTCAAATCGCCGGGTTGATGAAAGAACTCGACATTGCCAAGGCTCGCATCGACGAACTCGTGCCCGAAGCCGCGGTCCCCAAGGATATGCGGCCGGAATTCGAAGACCTAAAAGAAGAGATCCTGCGATTGGGTGGGACGAAAAAGATCCGTGAGCTGCTTGCTGCCGAAGAAGATACCAACCGTCAGGCATTTATTCAAAACCGGCGCCTGGTGATTACGACGGCCGACCGCGTGTTGGCCGACCCGCTTTTCAGCCGTGTACGATTCGATGTCCTGATCGCCGATAATGCGCCATGGATTTCGGTGCCAAGTCTGCTCGGAGCCGCCGGACTCGTCCGCGAGCGAATCGTGCTCACGGGTGATCAGCGGGACATCGCCAGGGCCGGTCGCTGGCAGATGGACGAAATGGCGTGGAGCCAGCGTTGACAAGCACGAATTGCTGAGGCGCTTGACGTCAGCGAGTGGAATTCCCGATAATCCCCTTCCCACTCTCCCATGCCTCACGGAGCGAGAGCCCGATAAGCCGAAGTGGCGGAACTGGCAGACGCACTAGATTCAGGGTCTAGCGCCCGCAAGGGTGTCCGGGTTCAAATCCCGGCTTCGGCACCACCTTATTTTCCCCACTCCTTTCAAGGGGATCAAGTGCCGCGCTAAGTACATCTGCTTCATTCCTCCTAGAGTTCTCCACCGCCTGGCGGTCTAATACGACGACACGGCCTTGGCTTCGCATCGGATTCGATCATTCAGCAATACAGGATGAAGACGGAGGACGCCGAGGTCTATACTGATTGGTAA
>JAICVE010000377.1 GCA_025935475.1 Nitrospira sp.
ATCCCGCTGATGATGCCGCTGATCGCCGTTGCGGCCTTGTTCGGCGCGATCGTGACGTTCACCGATATGACGGTCGTCTACGTACTGACACGCGGCGGCCCAACGAACTCGACACAGGTGCTGGCATCCTGGGCGTTCTTCCGCGGCATCGAAGGTGGCGATGTCGCGCAAGGCGCGGCGGTGGCGCTGTTCCTCTTGCCGCTGTTGCTCGCCGCAGCCGTTCTCATTCTCCGCGCGGTCCGCCGCATGGAGGTGTTGTGACATGGCGGCCGTCGATACATCAGTCGACACCAATGCGTCCGTCGACACCCTCCGGCGCCGCGCAATCGTTCGTCACCGACTGGCTCGTGTGGGTGTGTACCTCGCCGCCATTGCTGCCGCACTCATCTGTGCTGGCCCGTTCCTGTGGTCGTTGATCACTGCGTTCAAGCAGAGCCCGGACCTCTATCAGCGAGACAACAACCCCTTCCTGTACAACCTGCCGTCGACCCGGATGCACGTGCGGTATCTGTTTCAGGAGACAGCGTTCCTTACGTTCCTTTGGAACACACTGTGGGTGGGCCTGCTCGTGGTTGCGATCACTTTGGTGCTCAGTCTCCCCGCCGCCTACGCACTAGCCCGACTTGACCGGCCGTGGTCGGGCCCCGTGGCTATCGCAATCTTCTTCGTGTACCTCGTGCCGCCCACGTTGTTGTTCCTGTCGCTGTCGCGACTGGTGGTTGCCGTTGGCCTCCAGGACAACACCTGGTCACTTGTCCTCATCTATCCCACAATCACCATCCCGGTCTCGGTGTGGCTCTTGGTCGGCTTCCTCAAGGGGATTCCGAAGGACATCGAAGAGCAGGCCATGGTGGACGGATATAGCCGATTGGGCGCCTTCGTACGAGCCGTCGTGCCACTCGTCTTTCCCGGGATCGTCGCAGTCATCGTCTTCACTTTCACGCTGACCGCAAGCGAGTTCATCTATGCGCTCGCTTTCGTTTCACCTACCGCGGAAAAGGTGATCAGTACCGGCGTACCCACGGAGCTGGTACGCGGTGACGTCTTCTTCTGGCAGTCGCTTCAGGCAGCCACCGTCCTCGTGGCGTTTCCGATTGCGTTCGTCTTCAATCTGTTCCTGGACCGGTTCATCGCCGGCTTCACGATGGGCGCCGTCAAAGGTTGATCACTGGCGCGCGCACGGCAGCGGGTCACTCCCGGATCAAAGCGGCAAGCACGTCTGCTTCCCTTTCTGCGGTCAGTCCCGCTCGCCATTCGAGATCAGCAGGACGCCAATGCGCCCAGGCGAGGGTATCGCCTACGGTCTGCTCGAGGGAACGAAATTCCAGGCCGGCCGCAATGGCTTGAGAAACATCCACCCGCGAAAATCCCGCACCTTCTTCGTCATCGGGGATCCAGGCCGGCATGTCGCTCCAGGCTTGGACTCCGTGCTGATTCAGGAAATCGAGGCTTGCCCAATGGAAGTTCGCATTGCTGCGGGTCAATTGCTTGCTGACATCCAGCAGCCTGCCGATGGTCAGCTCATAATCAGGGCCGGTCGCGTTGTAAATGCCCGACGCGTTCTCTTCGATCAGCTTCAGGATGAAATTTGACAGGTCGCGCACGTCGATGATCTGGATGGGCGCCTCGGGATTTTGCGGTGCCAGCACGTCGCCGCCGCGTGCCACGCGTACCGGCCAGTACGTGAAGCGATCCGTCGGGTCGTGCGGACCGACGATCAGCCCAGGACGAATGATCAGAGCTCGCTCACCGTAGATGTCCTGCACGGCCCTTTCACAGAGCGCCTTAAGCGGGCCGTAGGTCTCCTCTGTCGGGATTCGACTTTCCGCGATTGAACAATGTCACCTCATGGCTGCGCGCCAAGGCCGCCTCGACGAGATGGCGGCCCAGAAAACGCGTGCCACCGATAATGAGGATTCGCACGACTTCACCTTTCGAAACTGCTGTCAGATTGCCGTTTCTGGAGGATCAACGATCATGCATACGGCCGCGATCGAGTTCCCTGTTCAGCGTGATTGCAGCATCGATCAACGCCAGGTGCGTGAATGCCTGAGGAAAGTTGCCGATCTGTTCCCCGGTGAGGGCGATTTCTTCTGAGAAGAGTCCCAGGTGGTTGGCGTACGTCAGCATCTTCTCGAAGGTGTTGCGCGCTTTCTCGAGCTGGCCAGCTCGTGCCAGGGAGTCCACATACATGAACGTGCACAGCGAAAACGTCCCCTCCGAACCGCGCAGCCCGTCAGGCGAGGCCTCCGGATCGTAGCGATAGACCAAGCTGTCGGTGACTAGCTCCTGATCCATTGCGTGCAGAGTCGAGAGCCACATCGGATCCTTCGGAGAGATGAAGCCGACCGATGACATTCGCAGCAGCGAGGAGTCGAGGACATCGGTCTTCGAGTGCTGCACGAACGCCTTGCGGTCATCGCTCCAGCCCGCGTCCATGATCTGGTCATAGACTGCGTCCCGTTCGGCGCGCCAGCGGTCCACTGGTGCCGGCCGTCCGTGAAGATTGGCCAGTCGGATGCAGCGATCGAAGGCAACCCAGCTCATCAGCCGGCCGTAGGTGAAAGCCTGCCGACCTCCCCGCGTCTCCCAGATGCCCTCCTCCGGCTGATTCCAGTTGTCGACGAGCCAGTCCAGGATGTCGCAAATGTGGCGCCATCCCCGGTGGCCAGCCTCAAGTCCGTGTTGATCACCGAAGTACAGGCTGTCGACCGCCTCGCCATAGATGTCGAGCTGCAACTGGTCCGCAGCACCGTTCCCGATCCGCACCGGACTGGATCCCCGATATCCCTCCCAATCAGGAAGGATCTCTTCGTTCAGGTCGCTGGAACCATCGACGCGATACATGATGTTGAGTGGGCCGCCTTCGCCACCAACTGGCTTGCGGACCCGTTCGGCCAGCCAACGCCCTAGTGCTGCAGCTTCCTCGGTAAATCCGAGACCAAGCAGCGCATACACCGAGAAGGACGCATCACGAACCCAGGTGTACCGGTAGTCCCAGTTGCGCTCGCCCCCGACCTGCTCCGGCAAAGCGGCCGTCGGCGCTGCGACGATGCCACCGCTCGGCGCGTACGTCATGAGCTTGAGAGTGATCGCGGACCGTTGCAGCGTCTCTCGCCAACGCCCTTC
>JAICVE010000189.1 GCA_025935475.1 Nitrospira sp.
CCGGTTCATACTTGCGCATCCGTACTCGGAGCAGTTGCGAGTCCCAACTTGAGGCCGCCGCCTCGAATCCCGCCAGCTGCCTGACCACCTCGAACAAACCGGCTTCCCCGTGTTGGCGGGAATCAGGTGCGATATGCTGCCACTGGAAGAGAAACCGCATAAAATCCGCCGTCGCGACGGGCTCGATCTCCTTGCGCAGTTTCCCGACGGTCCGGCGATGAATCCGGGCGAGCAGCCGGCGGTGACACCACTCAAGCGGCATGGCCTGCCCTTCATCATCGGCCATTTGAGATGTCAAATCCGCATTTTGGCCCCTCGGCCGAAACTGGCCCCGGAGGACTTGGCCCTGGCTTTCGAGACGGACCAGAGCGGCCTCAAGACTTCCCTTCGGCAGATGCAACCGCGCGGTCAATTCCCGCGCCGTCGTTGGACCGATGCTTTCCATCCAACCCAGCACAATGGCATCGAGGGTCCGTTCATCGCCGTCTCCTGCCAGCAGTCGTGCAACATCGGCTGCATGCTCCGCGGCCACCCATCCGCTAATGCGATGTGCTCCATCGATGGCGGTCAGTTCGGCGGCGCGACCTGAGTGCTTCAGCTCCGTCATAAACTGCTGCCAACCCGACACCTCTCCGCCCGGAAGCCAGACGAGCGAGAGCAGCGCATCGTGCAGCTCATCGACATCACGCACAACCGGCCAGGATTCCCTGACCACTTCGTCAATGGCCGAAGGATCCAATGCCCCGACCTCGCCGGCCAGCTCCACCGGCAGGGTCCGGCGCAGTTCGACGGCCCGCGCCCGACGTTCCTCGAGCGGCGCGTCGTCGAGGAAGGCGTAGGGATTGGCATTCAATATTTCGTGCGAAAAGGGCGAGGGTGCCGGCGTGTCGACCGCGACGCAGCGAATCGCTCCGGTCTCGATGTCTCGCAGGACGTGCGTCAGTCCTTCGACGTCCATGGCTTCAGTCAGGCAATCGCGAAGCGTTTCCTGGACCAACGGATGGTCGGGGATCCGGCGCTCCCGATCAGCCGTCATATTATCCTGGCAGGCAATCGCATCGGGAAAGACTGCCGCGAGCAGATCCTCGGCTTTCATCCGCTGAATCTGCGGGGGGACTTTCTTGCCGTTTGAGAATCGCAACAACGCTAGCGAGCGCGAGGCGTTCCAACGCCAGCGTGTGGCGAACATGGGCGCGGCCAGCACGGCATGCAGCAGCACTTCCCGCACCGTTTGCGACTGCAGATAGCCGAACACGGATTCCAACGGAAAACTGTGTTTTTCGCCGAGCGAGATGACCAGACCATTGTCAGTGGCCGCAGCTTGGAGTTCGAAATCAAAGGTGACACAGAAGCGCTTGCGCAAGGCCAATCCCCAGGCCTTGTTGATGCGCCCACCGAAGGGGGCATGAATGACAAGTTGCATTCCACCGCTTTCATCGAAAAACCGTTCAGCCACGATGGTGGCCTGCGTGGGAACCGTTCCGAGAACGGAGCGGCCGCTGAGCACGTACTCAACGGCCTGTTGGGCGCCGCGCGCGTCCAGACCACAATCCTGTATAAGCCAGTGAAGGGCCGACTGCTGCGCGTTGAGCGCTTTCTCTGCAATTTCCCTTCGGATGTCGGCCACTTCGGCCGAGAGCTCGGAGGTGCGCGAGGGAGCCTCGCCCCGCCAGAACGGAATGTTCGGTGGCGCGCCATGCGCATCTTCGACGCGCACTTTTCCCATTTCCACGCCTTTGATGCGCCAGGAGGTGTTGCCCAGCAGGATGATGTCGCCGGCCAGGCTCTCCACCGCAAAATCCTCATCGACCGACCCCACGACCGTGCCCTCCGGCTCTGAGACCACCGCATAATTGGCCGTATCGGGAATCGCGCCTCCCGACGTGATCGCAGCCAGCCTCGCACCCCGCCGCCCTTTCACCGTGTGATGGATGCGATCATGGTGCAGGTAGGCCAGCCCGCGTCCTCGATTCGTTGAGATGCCTTCCGCCAGCATGTGAACAATGCGATCGAACTCCGTTCGCTCGAGTTCTCGATAGGGAAACGCACGGCGGACGAGTGTGTAGAGGTCGGCTTCAGACCATGTGTGCGTCGCGGCGGCGGCGACGAGTTGTTGAGCGAGAATATCCAACGGCGCCGGAGGCACCCAAATGCGGTCCAATGTTCCCGCCCTGATAGCTCGTATCAGCGCCGCACATTCGAGCAATTCGTCGCGCGTCGTGGCGAACAGCCGGCCCTTCGGAATCGCCCTGACCCAATGCCCTGCGCGGCCGATCCGCTGCAAACAGGTGGCGATGGCCCGTGGCGAACCGATCTGACAGACGAGATCCACCGTTCCGACGTCGATGCCCAGCTCCAACGATGCCGTGGCCACTACGACACGGGTCGTGCCGCTCTTGAGGCGCTCTTCCGCAGAAAGCCGGATCTGCCGCGACAGGCTTCCGTGGTGGGCTGCCACCGCGCCTGGCCCAAGGTCCTTGAGTCGCTCCTCCAAATGATGCGAGACCCGCTCGGCCAAGCGGCGCGTGTTCACGAACACGAGCGTTGTCCGGTGCGCTCGTACCAGCTCGGCCACTCGATCATAGATATCCGACCAAATGGCGTTGGTGACAACCGCGCTCAGCTCGTCCTTGGGGACTTCGATCCCGACATCCATCCGCCGCTTGTGACCGACGTCGATGACCGTCGGAAGCGGACGGTCTCCGGCCAGGAACCTCGCCACCAATTCGATGGGACGCTGCGTGGCTGACAACCCGATTCGCTGCGGCTTCGCGAGCGTCAAGGCTTCCAGACGTTCGAGCGAGAGCGCCAAGTGCGACCCGCGCTTGTTGGGCGCAAGCGCATGAATTTCATCGACGATCACGGTCCGGACGGTTTGCAACAGATGCCGGCTTTTCTCGGCCGTGAGCAGGATAAACAGAGATTCCGGCGTGGTCACAAGGATGTGCGGCGGCCGCCTGAGCATCTGCTGGCGATCCGCCATCGGCGTGTCGCCGGTCCGGACCAGCACCCGCAGCTCGGGCATGAGGAGTCCGGCCTGGAGGGCAGCCTCGCCGATCTCGGCCAGTGGCTGTCGAAGATTTTTCTGGATGTCGTTACTGAGAGCTTTCAGCGGGGAGACATACAGGACCTGAGTCTGGTCTTCGAGCTCGCGCGCCAACGCCTGCGTAAAGAGCCGATCGATGCTGGAGAGAAACGCGGCAAAGGTCTTCCCGGAACCGGTTGGCGCCGCAATCAGCGCGTCCCGTCCGGACTGGATGACCGGCCAGGCCTCGGCCTGCACCTCGGTCGGGACGCCGACGGAGGTCTGAAACCACTCAGCGATGAGGGGGTGAAAGCGCGTTAACGGCATCCAGTGATGCTAGGATGCCGTCAACGTTGAGTCAAGTGGTCGCCGAATGCGTTGAACGAATCCTGATCACTGCACAGCGAAATTGGCGACATTCTCTCCGACGACTAACGGCGCATTGAGCTTCGTGCTCGTTCCAAGGGACGAAAACGCCGTTCGATACAATTCGATGATCCCAGGATTATCCTGATTTGCACGGTAGATGGCGCTGTTGCTGTCGGGCCCCACTACATACGTCGCGACATTCTGTCCGATGACCAATGCCGGATTTATCCTCGGGGCTCCAGGGAAACCGAACACCGCTCTGTAAATCTCTTCGACGCCGTCTGTGTTTTGATCGGCTTTGTAAACGACACCACCACTGTTGGGAAACAGGACAAAATCCACGACATCTTCCGTCCCCGTGAAGGGCGGATTCAGCTGAGAATTCACGTTTCCTGAAAATACCGTGCGAAAAATCTCGAACACGTCGTTGGTGGTCTGATCGGCTGTATAGACCACACCGCTGCTGTCAGGAATGACGGCAAACAAGACGACATCGCCGCCGGCAGTCAGCACGGGATTGAGCTTGATGTTGGTCGGCGCGGCAGCGATCACCGTCCGGTACAGCTCGAACACCTCGTCGGTGTCTTGATCAGCACGGTACACGACGGAGAGCCCATCGGGGGTAATCGCGAAGGCGGTCACGTTTCCGTTCGCGACGAGGACGCCGTTGAGTTGAATGCTGCCGCCCCCTCCGGCCGGAACGATAAAGACCTGGTTGGTGCCGATCGGACGGTTGGCGATATAGACCACATTTGCGCTATCAGGAGTCACGGCGAAGGCAGCCACGTTCTGTCCCGCGAGGAGCGGCGGGTTCACCAGCCGATTGGTCGCAGGCGCCGTGGCAAACAGCACCCGATAGAGCTCGCTGACGCCGTCGGTATCTTGATCGGCGCGGTAAATCGCGCCTGTGCTGTCGGGGAGAATGACGAAGGTTTCCAGATCCTGCGAAAGGCCATAGACCGGATTGAGTTGGCTCCTCACCAGACCGACGAACACGGTTCGGAACAGCTCGAATACCTCGTCGATGTTTTGATCGGCACGGTAGACGACCGAAGACCCGTCGGGCGTCACGGCAAACTGCACGACATCTCCGCCGGCGACGAGGACGCCGTTGAGCTTGGTACTGGTGCCGGGCGTCGCCAGATTGACAAGATATAGTTCGAAGACGTCGTCCTGGTCCTGATCGGCGAGGTACACGACAGCCGAACCATTGGGGGTCAAGGCGAAACTCACAACAGTGCGTCCGACAGGAAGGGTTGGATTGAGTTTTGCGCCGGAGCTGGCAAGAAACAACTCAAAAACACCGGCGATATCCTGGTCGGCAAGATAGACGACTGTTCCACTGGCAGGGACGACATTGCCGCCGCTCCCGTTGTCATCGACACAGCTTGTCAAGAAAAGGACAGTTACAGCGACGAGGAGGAGTGCCGGTTTCATAGTCACCGCATTCTAACTCAACCAAGGTCCGAAATTATGTATGCACAATTACGTATCTTTGAAAGTGCCTTACTTGACATTCTGTAGGGGAGAAGTCTGCGGTTAGAGAGTGTGTAGTCTGACTCTCAAGATTACGGCCGTCCCGGCGTCGCAATTGCCCGCGGCGTGACACCCCCAGGGAACGGCGAGCCGGACACAGCGGCCAGCGCGCCCGAGGTGCCGTTGATGGAATAGGCGAAGACGTCGTTGGAGCCTTGGTTGGCGGCATAGAGGAAGGCTCCGTCCGGCGACACCGTGACAGCTGACACCGCCGAAAGCTGAATAGGAGAGGACAAGGCTCAGGACACTTTGTCTTCCGAGAACGCAGCTATCAACTAAAAATGCATGCCAAATACCCTGGTTGATTTTCGTAGATTCTCGCCAAGCGACGAAGGCAAACTGTCCCCAAATCCAGACAGGCACTTCGCATGAGAATAAAACGAAACACTGTTGTGATCTTGGGATCCGGCTACTTGGCCCGCTTTATGCTTTTCCTTACAGACTTTTACCAGAATGTCCTCCATACGAGCCGAGATCCGGAGCACCATCTCACGTGGCTTCCACAGGCACAAAGGCTGCGGTTCGATCTGAACGAAACGGATACATGGAGCAACATTCCCTCCAATGCCGATTTATTGTGGTGTTTTCCTGCCTCGCCGTTACCCGCCGTTCAACAATTCGCCTCACATATCAATGGACCATCTCGACCGCTCGTTGTCCTGGGCAGCACGTCGGCATACGATGCCGGCATCGCTCACGACTATCCACCGCCCTGGATCGATGAAACCGCGCCACTTGATCTCGAGAAACCGAGGGTGCAAGGCGAAGAATTCCTCCGTGCCGAATGCGGGGCGATCGTCTTGCGAGTGGCCGGCATCTACGGACCGGGCCGGCATCCTTACGAGTGGATCAAGAAGGGGCGCGTCGGGCTTTCGGACAAATACGTGAATCTGATTCACGTGGAGGACTTGGCAGCAATTTGCCTGGCGGCGTTAGAACACGGAGTGTCCGGAACCATCTACAATGTCAGCGATGGCATGCCGAGGACGTGGAGAGAAATCGGCCGAAGCCTCGATGGAGGTCAACCAGAGACAGCGGAGCAGAAGCAGCCACGAG
>JAICVE010000191.1 GCA_025935475.1 Nitrospira sp.
GATGGGTGCAACGTCGTCCGGCCGTTCGCGGAGCGGCGGGAGGCGGAGCTGGTACACGTTCAATCGATAGAACAGGTCGAGACGAAAACGGCCGGCCTTGATGTGAGCCGGCAGGTCTTCATTGGTGGCCGCGATGACGCGGATGTTCACTTTGATGCTGTGCGTATCGCCGAGGGGATCGACGACGTGATCTTCCAGGACGCGGAGCAATTTTGCCTGGGCTGGAAGACTCATCTCGCCGATTTCGTCGAGGAAGAGCGTCCCACCGCCAGCAAGCTGGAACTTGCCTGGTTTTGCGTGCTTGGCATCTGTGAAGGCACCGCGCTGATAGCCGAAGAGTTCTGATTCCAACAGCGGTTCGGGAATGCCGGCGCAGTTCAATGCCAGAAACGGCCCTTTCGATCGTGGGCTGGCCGCGTGGATGGCACGTGCGAACAATTCCTTGCCGGTGCCGCTTTCACCGGTGATGAGCACAGTCGCATCGGTGATGGCGACTTCTCCGGCGAGCCGCTTCACCAATTGCATTTGCGGAGAGACGCCGATGATATGGTCGAACGCGAACAGTCCGTCTCGTCTCGGATTGGCCGTCAACTGTGTCACGTATGAAGCCCGGATCGAGGCATTGATGGCGTCGGCTGTGACGGGTTTGGGCAGGTAATCGACCGCACCTTCGCGAACGGCGTTGAGCGCGGCGCTCGCGGTATCAGATTCGCCGAGCACGATAACAGGCACTGGAATGTCAGCCTGCCCGGCCTGTGCGAGCAGCGACTTCCGTGCGATGCGCCCACCGCTGTCGTCACAAAAGACCAAGGCGAGATCAGGTCGCTCTCCCAGCAGCCGAAGGCCGGCTTCTGTCGTCGTTGCGACCAGAACCGTAGCCGTCTGCTCAGAAAGTGCGTGTTCGAGAGCCGTTCTCGAGGAGGGATCAGCCGATATCAGCGCGACAATCGGGGCGTGCATAGGAGCGCTCCTTTATCAGGCTCCACCGCGAACCACCGAAAAACTCCAAGGTAGCCTACTCCTATTTCCGGGCTGATGGAAGGGGCATGAGGGAGCGGTTGAGTAAGGTGTTAAGACTAGGTATACATATCTACTCGTTCTCTTCGGCGATGGCGACGTTTCGGCGCAATCCGGACAGCCTTGCCCTTCGAATCGGACTCTGTCGGAACCGGTCGGTGAAGGTTTCTTCATCAAGACCAGCGAGTTCCTCCAGCCGCGGAGCGAGTGTCGTCGGCAAAGGTTGGAATGCAGAATCTGTGGTCGGTTCCGCGCGCAGATTGAAGGGGCAGACATCCAAGCAATCGTCGCATCCAAAGATGCGGTTTCCCATGCCTGCGGCAAGGTCGTCGGCTATTTCTTCGCGAGCGGCTCGACACTCGATCGTCAAATAGGAGATGCAGCGAGTCGCATCGACGACGTAAGGCTCAGTGATGGCCTGAGTGGGGCAGGCCTGAATGCACAGCGAACAACTCCCGCAGAGATCCGTCGCCGGCGTGTCTGGAGGGAGATCGATCGTCGTCAAAATTTCGCCCAGGACCAGCCAGCTGCCATGGTCAGCAGACACGAGATTCGAATGTTTTCCGATCCAACCTAGACCGGCCTGCTGGGCCCATGCCTTTTCCATCACCGGCCCGGTGTCCACATAGCACCGTGTGACGGCACTCGGCGCCCGTTCACGCAATTTGGCTTCAAGGAGCGCCAGCCGATGGCCCAGGATGCGGTGATAGTCTCGCCCCCAAGCGTAGCGGGCGATGCGGCCGTATCCCTGGCCTTCGGTGGCGCGATATCCACTGTCGTAGTTCATCCCGACGGCGATGATCGACCGGCAACCCGGAAGGACGACGCTCGGGTCTGCGCGCCGCTCGGGGTCGCGAGCCATCCACCCCATGGTGCCGTGAAACCCTCGGTGCAACCAGGCTTGCAGCCGATGGAGCAGACGGTCGTCGGCTGCTTGTGGGCTAACCGCCGCAATGCCGACGGCATCGAAGCCCAGCGACCGAGCCTCCTGTTTGATGGTCTCTGCAAGGGACATGGCGAGTCACTATGTGCAGACGCTTGAGGCATGAGCCCACCGAATTCAGTGGGGATTGCAGTCGAACCGGACAATGAACTGGACTGAGCACTGGGCAGTGTTGCATCGGCCGCAGGTCCCGGTGATCTTGGTTTTCCAATCGGTGTGCTTCTCGTCAAAGCGGCAGAAGGTCTTGCCCCCTTTGGAGATGGTCGTCCAGGGTTTGTTCGTGCCGGGCGCATTGGCGACAAGGCAGCCGGCTGGAATGGGAACTTGGCACGCGTGAGAAGGTTCGCCCTTGGCCATGCCAAAACTGCAGGCCTGTTCGGTCGTGGCAGGAAATTCCGAGGGCACCTGGGCGTTGGCATTCGGAAGCGGCAACGCAAGGAGGCCGAAGACGAACGCTCCACCGAGGATGAACGAGGCACGTCTCCCGTGCATGGCTCGGATGGTAACACAGTCTCTTCGCTTGCGACCACCGACACGACTGCGTAGAATCTGACTGGGATTGGACATCGGTCACCGAGGGGCATTAGCTAGGGGAGGACACCCATGCTCGCGACGCGCGTCCGTCAAAAGGAAGGCACGTTTTACTTCATCGCCTACAATGCGGTCGACCTCCTGGAGAAGGTGCGGTTTACAAGCCGGTATTTTTTTGAAGGTGAAGAGATTGCGCAGACGAAGATCTCCGAACATGACGACGTCGCGCAATTCATCGCCGGGATTGAACGGAGCGAAAAGGGATTCCAGCGTCAATTGAACCGGCAGAAAGTAAAACAGATCGTCAACTTTTATGAAACCGTCGTCGCGCAACCGATGATTCCCGGGACGATTTTGATTTTTACGGACGAGACGCTCCGGTTCCAGCGGTCGGGAGACTCGGAATCGATAGGCCATCTCAGCGAGCCCAAGGGGAAATACCTGGTGATCGATGGACAGCACCGGCTGGCCGGGCTTCATTTTTTCCGTGCCAAGCACCCGGATCAGATTGCCAACGTCGAGGTGCCCTGCGTCCTGTTCGACGGCCGTAGCGGCGATTTTGCGACGGAAATGTTCGTGATCATCAACAGCACGCATACTCGCATCAACCGGTCGCATCTCGTGGATCTCTACGAGAAAGTGTCCTGGGAAACGCCAGAGAAAAAGTTTTCCGCGAAGGTCGTCAACCTGCTCTATGCCGAAGACGATTCGCCTCTCCAATACAAGATCAACCGGCTCGGTGGGCGGAGTAAACAGGAAAAGTGGATTCTGCAATCGGAGGTCTTCAACGAGTTGCTCAAGGTGGTGACGGCCCACAAGCGCTGGATCGAATCGCACCTTGGGATGAAGGCCGAACGCTGCTATGCGCTGGTCAGGGACTATCTAAAAGGCGTCAAAGAGGTGATGGAGGAAGTCTGGGGCAACAACGAGCGATACATGTTCACGCGGGACGTCACGCTCAAGGCATTGATCCGCGTGCTGGACGATCTCATCGTTGACCGTAAATTGATTGCCGACTGGGACGCGCAGCGGTCTCACAAGCCCTTTGTGGAAATCGTCAAGCCTTGGGCAGCGCTGGCGAAGGAATTCCGTGCAGAGGGTTTCTACGAACGCTTTGCCGCGAAAGGACAGCTGGAGAGGGTGCGGAAGATCCACCAGCGGCTGCTTGATGCGATCGTCGGGTAAGAACGGGGCGGGCGGCCGATGGCTCCTCCTGTGTGTGTGCGCTCTCTTCTCGTGGACGTCCGCGCTCGGCAGTGACTCTCCCCAGGAATTTCTCCAGGTCAAGACGGATCCGGCGGGCGGAGTGATCGCGACGGCCCGCGTCCTGTTTCCGGCCGGCCCAGAGATCATCCACTCGCTGTTGACCGATTTTCGCCGCTGGCCTGAACTGTTTGAAGTTCGGATGCGGGTGGTCGATCTGCAAGTCCGGCAGGATGTGGTGACGACCGACCTCCGCATTGAGCATGCGCTGTTGCCCGGCGAGCGACGGCTCGTGACCGAATCACGGGCGACAGCCGATGAAGGCATCGTCACCGATCTCGTCGAGGGGGATTTCACGCGGTATCACCGGGTGTGGAAACTCTCGCCGGCAAATGAGGGAAGGGAGACCTACGCCGATTTTGAACTCAAGGTCGCCATTGATTCCATCGTGCCGGACTGGTTGGTGGCCCTGGCGACCAGGCGAGAACTCGACGCGCACTTTCGGATCGTGAAGGAGAAGGCGCGCGCCCGTGCGGCTAAGTCGGAAAGGTGAATTCACACACTTCAACTTTGCCGAGGCCTTGTTTGACGAGCGTTCCAATGTCGAGGCTTCGCTCGATTCTCCGTATGTCGTCGATGCGGGTCTTGGTGCTCGGATGCGGCGGAACGAAGAGTGAACAGCAGTCTTGATCCGGCTCGATTGACGTTGTGAAAGTGCCGATCCGCTGCGCCTGGTCGGTGATCTCGAGCTTGTCCATGCCGATGAGCGGGCGGAGAAGCGGCAGCTCCGCTGCCTCTTCGATGACGGATAGGTTTTCCGGCGTCTGTGACGCCACCTGGCCCAAGCTGTCTCCGGTCACGAGGGCCCAGCAGCGGTCGGCCAGTGCAAGCTCGCCTGCGATACGAACCATCAGTCGGCGATAGAGCACGACGCGATAGGCAGAAGGCGCTTCCGCGACGATCTCACGCTGGATCTCGCCGAACGGAACGATGAACAGTTTCGAGCGGTATTGATGGGCGGTCAGGATTTGCACCAGCTCCCGCACCTTCTCCTCGGATGCCCGGCTCACAAGCGGGCGTCCGGAAAAATGGACGAACACCGCGTTGCAACCGCGTTTCATCATGCGGTAGGCGGCGACCGGTGAATCGATGCCTCCCGAAATCAAACAGGCCACCGTTCCGCTGACGCCCACGGGCATCCCGCCGGGGCCTTGAATCTTCTCCAAATAATAGTAGGCGTCTTTGGCCAGCAGCTCGATATAGACCGTCAGGTCGGGCGCCGTGAGCTTGACCGTTTTTCCCGTCAGGTCACAGAGATATTTGCCCACCGCCCTCTCGACGTCCATCGAGGTAAGCGCAAGGCGTTTATCGGCCCGCTTGGCGGACACACGAAACGTGTCGAACGGCCGCTGAGTGACTGCCGCGCCGATCCCGCGGGTGAGTTCCTCGAGATCCGGTCTCTGAAGATTGAGCGGCACGCCGCGAGCGAGCGAAAAATTGGCGATGCCGAAGATCGCGGACAACCGTTCCTTAGCGGTATGATCGCTCAGGTGGTCGGGAAGGACGACGCGAAGGCGGCCGCGGAGACTTTCGATGCGTGCGGCCCCGAGGCCTTTCAAGGCCGAGCGGATGTTCCCGATCAGCTGCCGCTCAAAAAACTCCCGGTTACGGCCTTTCAGCGCCAGTTCGTGATAATGAATGATCGCGCAGCGCATGGCTTGGCAGCCCCGGCCCTCGGCCCTCGACTCAGCTGTGCCCTGTGAGCTCCAAGTACCGCTCGGCATCGATCGCGGCCATGCAACCGGTTCCCGCAGCGGTAACCGCCTGTCGGTAGGTCGAATCCTGCACATCCCCTGCGGCGAACACCCCCGGTACGCTCGTGGCCGTCCCGTTCTTGGTCACGATATATCCTTTGGCGTCCATGTCTACTTGCCCGGCAAACAGAGCCGTGTTCGGGTGATGACCGATTGCGACGAAGACGCCGGAAATGGGGAGTGTCGTGATGTTGCCCATGACCACATTCTTGAGCCGAACGGCGGTAACCACGTCGTCGCCGAGAATGTCTTCGACAACGGTATTCCAGATGAAGGAAATCCGCTCGTTCTTGAGCGCCCGGTCCTGCATGATTTTGGACGCGCGCAGCTTGTCTCGCCGGTGGACCACAAACACCCGTGTGGCAAACTTCGTCAGAAAATTGGCCTCTTCCATCGCGCTGTCTCCGCCCCCCACGACGACCAATTCCTTGCCGCGAAAGAAAAAGCCATCGCATGTCGCGCAGGTCGA
>JAICVE010000232.1 GCA_025935475.1 Nitrospira sp.
AGGCTTCAGCGATGCCGTCTTCTCAATCTTCCTGGGGCCGAAGCCACCCACAGAGGATCTGAAGAAGGGCATGCTTGGCATGTGAAGCGGGGAGTTAGAAGAGATTACCAATTCCGATGCCGACATTCGTATTCTTGATGGCTTCTGGTTCAAAGCTCTGTTTTCGACTCGATCTTTGAAAGCCCACATACGCGAGCCACGTATCCGTTAACTTGCGGATCAGCACGGCATCCCCCTGAATGACGTCCTCGTGGGCGTCCATGCGCTCATCTCCAAGAATCCCGCTTGTCCAATTGTTTCGCTCGTAATGGAAGGCCAGCGACAACGCCAAGCGCTCCGTGAACTCGAAGTCCAGATCGGCGCTGACGTAATGATTGATGTACGAGACGTCGTCCCTGAGCTGAGGTTGGTTCCGGCCCTCGGCGAGGCCGCGTTCATAATGGTAGCTCAGGCCTAGCGTGAGCCGCTCGGAGACACGCCATTCGAGATGGGGACCGATGGTCCAGAAATCCACGTCCCGCTGGGCAAACGCATCGTTGTAGCGGCGAATCCCATATCTCGTCATGAGGCGCACTTCTATGTCCTTCGTCAACCGCTGCTCCACCCGTGCGGACCAGATATGGCTGGTGACCGTCTCATCCACCAACCCCTCCGCACCTGGTTGCCTGTCTTCATTTTCGCCAAGAAACAGGTTCGGCGCATAGTAGTACCGGAGTCGGACACGTGTGTCCGGCGTGAAGGCCTGGATAGCCTCAACCCTCATGGTTCCATGATTGAAGCGCGGATTGTCCGCATAGATGAACCCCTGCCCGCGTACGTTCAACTCGGTCTTCCCAAACCGATTGTCAAACGTGGTCGCTAGTTTGGCGTCCGGCTCGAACACGACATCGGATCCCTTGTCGGTTAGGTTGGTATCGAGGGCGGGCTGGGTCGGGTCGCCGTCGCGGGTCAGGCGCCGGGTGGCTGAGAAGATGCCTACATCATCCGTATAGAACAAATTGACTCGGCCTTCGATGCTCGTCTCGGCAAGTGCCGGACTCGCCGCAGCACAGATAACCAAGACGACTATAGACCAGAGTCTGATAGTCATATCCTCGTGTACTGGTGCCGAGGGCTGAGTAATCTTTAAGCCTTCCTTTTCTCAAGGCGACGCATCATCGAGTAGACGATTGATTAATTGGGAAGTTTCCATGCTATCCAAGATGCTCATATGTGTCTCGTCGAAACCGTAGAGCCGGCTGGCATCTTCCTGCGCGCCCGAATACAGTTGACTCGCCAGAGTGACCGTGCCGTCAGAACTTTCCCCGATGCTGCTTCCGCGATGCTTGAAACCAAATAGCAGATGATGATGGACGCCATCGGGCAGCCGCCGATGGACTGGCTCGCCGTCACTATCGATGAAGAACAGATCGGTAAGATAGGCACTGCGAGGAACCATGTCGTTCCAGACGTACACTACCGCCGGCGCATAATCGACCCCCGCCTGTGCAGCCTTATGCCCAGCCCACGGCGTGGAGATTGTGATGTAGAGCGGGACGCGAGCGCGGCTCTGTCCCGTTTGATTCCTCAAGAGGAACCCGCGGGACACCAGCCCACCCATGCTGTGGGCGATCACATGGTATTGTCTGAAGCCGTGCTGCAACTGGAGAGTCTTCATCGTCTGATCAAGATGGTCGGCCAGACCGGTAAGACGGACGCCGGACGGGTAGTAGTACAACCAGGGCTGATACTTCGTGCGGTCGAGATGCTCCACGAGGTAGCGAAAATTCGTCGGCGTGCCGTTGATGCCGTGCACGAACAGCACGGGAATCTTTCTGGCATCATAGGGCTCGAGGAAGTATATGCCGGGACCGACATCGAAGATAAAGTCATAGGGCCGCCACAGGCTGTTGATCGCATGTTCCTCACTGAAACGCGAATCATTGAGTGTGGTCACCACACCATACGCGGTCGCGGCCCCGAGGGTCTGTTGGAGTTGAGCGCTCGAGGAACGAGCCTGGAACTTCAAGAAATCGATCTCCCCTTTAACCCGCGACCGACCTTCCGTCGGGATGAAGAGCGCCAGTTCGGCGTGGGAGTGACTGCTGTCGCAGGTGAGCAGTTGACTCGTGTCGACGGGCATGAACGGCTCCCCCGGTTGATAGACGCCGTCGGCATTCACGTCGACGAAGGCAACAAGCCCGTACGTCCCTGGGCCGGCGCGAAACATCCAGCGCCCGGGCGACTCCAGCACAAAGTGGTCGACCAGGCTCCAATTCTGCGGATCCTCCAACGTGCCCCCGTTGTGGCGCACTAAACCAACCAGCAGCGGGCTCGGTGTCTCCTGCCGAGCGCTCACGGAGCCGTCTATTCGGCAAAACGTCTCCATCTTTGACTGTTGCGTGCGCACCTCCTGAAACACGCAACCCGTCAGGATGAGCATGGCGACAGCCCACAAGCGCACGCAGTGGTCGAGCCTCCACCCTCGTCGGCGTGACCGCTCTTTCACTTTCCCGTTTTTCCTCCTGCATGCACCCCGCGTTTTCCTTCCTGAAGAAACTTTTGCGGATCGAGCCTGCCGTAGAGCTCGATCATCTTCGCGACCAAACCCGTCCAGCCGGTCTGATGGTTGGCGCCCAACCCGGCGCCGTTGTCCCCATGGAAGTACTCGTAGAACTGCAGATAGTCGCGCCAATGCGGATCGGACTGGAATTTTTCCGTTCCACCGTACACCGCACGCTTGCCTTGTGCGTCCTGCAGAAAAATGCCCGTAAGGCGGTTGGCAATTTCCTTGCTGACCTCGAACAGGTTCATCATCCGGCCGGACCCGGTGGGGCATTCGATTTTGAAGTTGTCACCATAATAGAGGTAGTACGACAGCAGCGCCCGGATGATCATGGCGTTCACCGGCATCCAAACGGGCCCACGCCAGTTGGAGTTGCCGCCGAACATCCCCGTGTTGGATTCGGCCGGAAGGTAGTCCACCCGGTAGACGTGCCCTCCGACATGGAACACGAACGGATGCTGCTGATGAAACTTGGAGAGCGAGCGAATACCATAGGGGCCGAGGAACTCGTTTTCGTCCAGCATCTTCGAGAGAATGCGACGTAATCGCTCTTCATTGACCAGCGCCAAAATCCCGCGGTCGGCCACTCCACGGTGTTCCCGACCTGTTTTGTGGATGAACGTCAGGAGTTCAGGCATCTGTTGCGCACGCTGCTGAAGTCTGGCAGCCACCTCGGGCACCCGTTCTCGCTGCCAGTCTTCGACGACGGTGGTCGCGCACAGCGGCAGCAGACCCACCATGGAGCGGACTTTCAGTCTGGTGGAGTGTCCATCGGGCAATCGCAGGAGATCGTAGTAAAACCCATCTTCTTCGTCCCACATGCCGTCGGAGCCGGACCCATTCATGGCCGCAGCAATGTAGAGAAAATGCTCGATGAATTTTTCGACCATGTCGCCGTACGTGCGGTCGTGAGGGGTAATTTCTACGGCGATTTCGAGCATGTTCTGACTGAACAAGGCCATCCACGCAGTGCCGTCTGCCTGTTCGAGGTGACCGCCCGTCGGCAAGGGAGCGCTTCGGTCGAACACGCCGATGTTGTCGAGACCTAAAAAGCCGCCCTCGAAAACGTTCTTACCGAAACGATCTTTCCGATTCACCCACCAGGTGAAGTTGAGCAGGAGCTTGTTGAAGGCCGACTTGAGAAAATCAATGTCCCCCTCGCCGCGCAGGGCCTGCTCGGTCCGGTGCAGAAACAAGGTTGCCCACGCGTGCACCGGCGGGTTCACGTCGCTGAAGTTCCACTCATAGGCCGGAATCTGGCCGCTCGGATGGAGGTAATACCCGTGAAACATTAATTTCATCTGGTGCTTCGCGAACTCGGGATCCACAATCGAAATCGGCAGCGTATGAAAGGCCAGATCCCAGGCGGCATACCAGGGATATTCCCATTTGTCCGGCATCGAAATGATGTCGCGGTTGAGCATGTGAAACCACTCGCGGTTTCGGAACTCTCGGCTTCCGCTGTGAAGAGGATGGGCAAAATGTTCTTCCAACCACTGATCGGCGTCGAGGAAGTAAAACTGCTTGCTCCACAACATGCCGGCCAAGGCCTGCCGCATGACGTTCGCCTCATCCGGGCTCACCGAAGGCGGAGTCACAGCGCCGTAGAACTCATCGGCTTCCCGCAACCGATCTTGCATGATGTCATTAAAGGCTTGGCCGAATGGGGAGGCCACCTTCGTTTTTTCTGCTGCTTTTGCGGGATTGGCTCCTTTGGCCGCCGGCACGTTCTGCCGAACCAAACGCAGTTTCGCCGTCGCGGTCCCGCCGGGGCCGATCTTGAACCGGTAATGCGCCGAGACCTTCGTGCCGTTTTGGTCGGGATTGACGGCATGCTGTTGACCCTGGACGACGTAATTATTGATGCCGTCTTTCACATAGGGACTGGCATTGGGATATTGAGGAAAGAGCCGTTCGTTGTTGGTTTCGTTTTCCGTAAAGAGCAGCGGCGCTTCACCCTCGCAGTACAGCAGGTATTCGCCCATAGCTGAGTGGGTGGCCGCGACGATCTTGTTCCCTCTGGGTCCCTTCACCTGTTTCAATGAAGGTTTCTCGACGGGCTTGGCCTGCCAAGAGGCCCAATTGTTTCGAAACCACAGCGTCGGGAGGATGTGAAGATCAGCCGCCTCCGGCCCCCGGTTTGCCGCCGTGATCTGAATGAGAACATCGTCTGGTCCGGCCTTCGCATATTCAACGAACACGTCGAAGTAGCGGTCGTCGTTAAAGACCCCGGTATCGAGCAGTTCGTATTCCGCCATCTCCCGGCTTCGCTGCTTGTTGGTCGCGACCAGCTCATCATAGGGATAGGCCTCCTGAGGATACTTGTAGAGAAATTTCATGTAGGAATGCGTCGGCGTGCTGTCGAGGTAGAAGTAGTATTCTTTGACATCCTCTCCATGGTTGCCTTCGCTGTTGGTCAAGCCGAACAGGCGGTCCTTGAGAACGGGGTCTTTGCCGTTCCAGAGGGCCAGGGCAAAGCAGAGTCGCTGGTCTTCGACGGATATACCGGCGAGGCCGTCTTCGCCCCAC
>JAICVE010000222.1 GCA_025935475.1 Nitrospira sp.
ACCGTGCCCAGCTTCGTGAGGAGGAGCGTCACGGCTCCCGCCAGGGACTTGAGGTCGAGCCAGATGGCTTCCGATCGTGAAGTGTGCTCGCCCCGTAGGTCGGCCCGAGGGATCGAGATGCACAGGACCACGGGAGAGGAATAATCGGCCAGTTGTTTGGCCTTCTGCTGGATGCGAGCGAGGATGCGATGGATCAAAATCACCCCGCGGTCTGTTTCATGAACGCCTTCCTCATCGGGCAGCAGGCCGCGCAACGGAAGCCGCTGACGCTCGGCGGACCCGACCATGGCGGTAATCTCGACGAAGAAACGTTCGCGACCCAGACGGCACTCGAGATCCGCTGTCCGTGCCTGAGATTCAGGCAGGAAGTTGACTCTGGCGCCAACTCGAATGAGCTGCACGGCCAGCTCAAGTTCGGCAAGAGCGGACTCGCGGACGCCACAGTCATAGTGCGTCATGCGTCGCACGAGACGGGCAAGCCGCAAATGACTCGATTGATCGGCGCAGTGCTGGCGGAGTGTCGTCCACCGATCCTCTAGGTCCGGCGAAAGACCGAGTTCCTCCCGCTTCCACGCCGGAATGGGCTCGCGATGCCCGTCAGGAAGATGAGTGACGAGCCGGAACGTCTTTCGGGGACGAAACCGCGGCATTGCTTCACTCGTGACGCAGGTGGTGACGATTTACACCGGCTCAGCGCCTTCCTCATCATCAGGCGGAGGCAGACCCGGCGACTCCTGATGCCGTTTGGACACTTCTTCGTACACTTCGTCGAGCCAGCGGCCGGCACAGCCCAGCACTTCGCGAACAAGTGGTTCCGGTTGACCCGTCCGTTTGATCGTCCATTGGGATACGTATTCCAATAAGGCGTCTCGTTCGAATTCGCGTGTAGACTGCACCGCCAACTCACTCAGCTCTCCGAGCCCGGTCTTGAGGATGTCGGCCACCGTGTCGCGGCCATAGGAGGTGCTGGCCGTGACATACTGGACGGCACGATTGATTTCCTGATCGTTCATCACGGACTCTCCAGCAGATTGTCACATCCCCTCATAGTGCTGTCAAACGCATCCGCAGCCCGGCGTCTTCCAATGGCACAGGCAATGGCACAGATTTTTTTTGCGCACCGGCACATGACGGATGGTAAGATCGATTTGCCATCCATTTTTGCCACTAAGGAGCCACGCATGGCCGCCATCCACAGTGATCAAAAAACACGACGCACGGTGATTCCCGATCGATGGGATTTGACCGATCTGGTGAAAGACCCGCTTCGCCAATTCGATACGCATCTGTCGGCCATCGAGGCGCAAGTTACTCAGATCGAATCGACTCGCGCGACCCTCAGCCCTGCCTTGTCGGGCAAAGATTTTGCCTCGATTCTACACCTCAGTGAATCTGTGACCCAAAGCGCTTCGCGGCTCGGGGCCTATGCGTACCTTTGGTTCACTGAAAATACCGGGGATAGCAAGGCCCGCTCCTTCAAAACCAGCGTGGAAGAACGCCTGACTGTCTTGCAAAACCGTTTGCTGTTTTTCGAGTTGTGGTGGCAGGGCATCGACGAGAAGAACGCGGCCCGCTTGTTGGGCGGATCGGGTGATCTGCGATATCACCTCGAAACCATCCGCCGCTATGAACCGCATACGCTGACCGAGCCTGAGGAAAAAATCATCTCTGTCAAGAACGTGACCGGACGTAGCGCAGTGAACACGCTCTACGACGTGGTGACGAATGGTCTGACGTTCACGATGAGAGTCGGGGGAAAAAAGAAGGTCCTCAACCGCGAGGGGTTGATGATGCATGTGCGGAGTCCGAAGGCTTCGGTGCGTCAAGCCGCGTACCAGGAGCTCTATCGTGTCTTCTCCGCCCAGCGCGATGTGCTCGGCGAAATGTACAAGACGTTGGTCATCGACTGGAAATCAGAGAACCTGGGTCTGCGACACTTCACATCCCCGATTGCCGCTCGGAATCTGGGCAATGATGTGCCCGATGCTGCCGTTGACGTGCTGTTGTCCGTCTGCGCAGAGAATGCCGACCAGTTCCAACAATATTTCAAACTCAAGGCCCGCATCTGCGGCATCAGGTCGATGAGTCGCTACCATCTCTATGCCCCCCACCGCACCGACGTGAAAAAATACCAGTACCCGGACGCCGTGCGCATGGTGTTGGAAGCCTATCGAGGCTTTTCGCCCCGGTTGGCCGACCTTGCCCAGCAGGTGTTTAGCGATCACCACATCGATGCCCCTACCAGACCAGGCAAACTTGGCGGCGCTTTTTGCTACAGCGTCGTGCCGGGCCTTACGCCGTACGTCCTGTTGAACTATACGGGCGATGCCCGCGACATCGCCACCATGGCGCACGAACTCGGCCACGCGGTGCACGGCATGCTGGCGGCGCACCATTCGGTCTTTACATTCCATTCAACCTTGCCGCTGGCTGAGACGGCTTCGGTGTTTGGCGAACGGATTTTGTCGGATGCCCTTATGCAGCAGGAATCAAACAAGAAGATCCGGCAGGGCTTATTGCTCAGCCAGCTCGACGACATTTATGCGACTGTCCTGCGCCAGGCCTACTTTGTGCGATTCGAGCGCATCGCACACCAGATGATCGCCGAGGGAGCGACGGGAGACCAACTCGCGCAGACCTACTTGAGCGAGTTACGTCAGCAGTTCGGAAAGACGGTGAGGGTGCCCGAAGAGTTTCAGTGGGAATGGCTGACGATTCCGCATATCTATGCGAGCCCATTTTATTGCTACGCATACAGTTTTGGTAATCTGCTCGTATTGGCTCTGTACCGTACCTATCAGCAGGAAGGACCTACCTTCGTTCCGAAATATCTCGATCTGCTCGCTACCGGCGGTTCGATGTCACCGGAGCGCATTCTCGCTGCCGTGAACGTCGATATCACCTCGAAATCCTTCTGGCAATCGGGATTCACCACCATCAAAGACATGATTGGTCAGCTCGAAGCCACCCTCTAAGTGGGCGGTCAACAAGGGGCAATGTGGCTCTTTCTGCTCAAACCTTGCGCCCTGTTGACAGATTCCTCCCGTGGTGGCATACTGATAATGCTTCTCATAATCGTTCTTGCCGAGGGAGGCTATATGTATCTGTGTTTGTGCAAGGGAATCACTGATTCGGATGTCCGCGACGCGGCACGTGCGGGCATCGTGATGCCATGCCAGATCAAAGCCAAGTTTGGGCTCAAAGACTCCGGCTGTTGCGGCCGATGCTCGAAAAACATCCAAACCTTTGTGGAACTTGCCAAGAACGAACATTGTCTACTGAACCCCGTCAGCAGCTGAAGCACTCGCCTCTTTCCAACACAACTCAGCGCTCGTCATCTTCCGCGGCTCAAGGCCTTCGGTGTTATTTCGCTACAGGACTCTAGATTGAACCAGAACGGACTAGTGGGAGGGGGTGGGTTTCAACATGGCAGCGACTTCGGCCACTCGTCGTCCAAGCGCCTGAGCATCCGCTAATTCTTTCTTGTCGAGACCGGGGCTGTCGCCCTCCGTCGTGGCGGAAGCGCCGAAAGCACCTCCTCCGCTGACGACGATCATCTGGTTGCCGAGCATGGCCGCAAGAATCGTCAGCATCGTCACTTCCTTGCCGCTGGAGATCTGTCCTCCGGTAGCAAAGGCGGCCCCAATCTTGTTCTTCATCTTAAATTCCGGAAAGACGCCGAATTTGAACTGCCAGTTATCAAAGAAGGTTTTCACCTCGCCGGACATGTTGGACCAATACACCGGCGAGCCGATGATGATCGCGTCGGAGGAAAACAAATCGTCCGCCGTCACCTGTCCTACCCGCTTGAGCACGACGATCGTGCCTGCCAGGCTCTTGGCACCCTCTACGACGGCCTCCGCCATGCGTTCAGTATTGCCGGACTGCGAATGGTATGCGACCAACACCTTGACGGCGGCCGGAGCCCACTCAGCCGCAGACACGAGGTTGGAGCCGAATGCGATGTAGGAGACTATCAGACAGAAAACGAGGTGGGAGAAGCCCTGGTGCGAGTAGCCCCGGATCACCGACGAAACGTTTCCTCTTCCATACGCTCCTCGACGGAGACATCGGTCAAGGCGCCGCGATAGTCGCAGCGATGGCACCGGACGCGCCAGGACTCAATCCACTTTTCCTGAACATAGGATTGGCGGCATTTGGGACAGACGAACACGCCTTTCACATAGTGCACCTTCCTGACTTCCTTCATACGGCCTCCACTGTTGCCGTGAGAATCGCACAGGTCGTGGCGGGATTGCAAGACAAGTGGGCACGCCAAGGCTGTTCAACAAGGACTAGCGGAAAGGCCTCTGCATGCGGGAGCCGGGTTGTACGCTTCTGAGTACGTGAGGGCGTCAGCGAAGCGAGAACACCTGTGTGAAGGCGCGATCTCGCGCACTTTGGGCGGGAGAGTAAGAAGGCCACGATCCATTTCAACGGCGGACCGTTTGCTTGACTCGTGAGGTATCCGCCGATAGGATCGCCACGTGCACATCCGATGGGTCATCGTGTCTGCAGTGACGCTGCTGATGGCGCTGGCTTCCTGCATCCAAGCCGATGACGGTCTTATTCCTATTCAGCTGCCCGGCGGCGTGATCATCCAGGCCGAGGTCGCCAATACGATGAAGAAACGGGCCGAAGGTTTGATGTACAGAGAGTCCCTTGCCAAAGACCGCGGAATGCTGTTCACATTCGATCAGGCACAGCCCTGGACGTTTTGGATGAAGAACACGAAGATCCCGCTTGATATCATCTGGATGAACGAAAAAAAACAAATCATCCACATTGCACGGAACGTTCCGATCTGCACCAGGAATGACGAGGGCTGTCCCCAGTATCAGCCGAATGATCCGGCGATGTATGTGTTGGAGCTTGGCGGAGGCGAGGCAGAACGACTCAAGCTCGAGAAGGGTTCGAAGTTGCAGTTCCGGGTTCCATGACAGAACGAACCTGCATCCTCTTCAGCAATCTCGCCTATTTTTCTTGCCAGGCCCTGATGCGCCGTGCCGTAATGACGCCATCCACCCGTTCAATCGCCTTCAACACTTGATCCAGGTGTTCGGTCCCGGAAATTTCGACGATGAAATCGAGTACGGCCTTACGGTCTTCCCTGGTGGCGATCTCGGCCCGGCTGATGTTGGCACGACATTCGGCAATGGCGGAGGACACATTGGCCAGTACGCCCGTCTTGTCCACCGCCATCACCGAAACTTTTACGGCATGCGTGCTGGGCGTCGCGCTATCCCACTCCACCTCGACCAGGCGCTCCCTGTCATAATCGAGCGCTTCCAGGTTTGGACAATCGACCGCGTGGATCGTCAATCCCCGTCCCCGGGTAATGTAGCCAAGGATCCTGTC
>JAICVE010000144.1 GCA_025935475.1 Nitrospira sp.
ACATCTGCTAACAGATCTCTTTTCTCTGTTGTGGCTCTGTCGTTGCTTTGCCTCACCGCCTGTGGAAAGGGAGACCAACCGGCCAACTCGGACGCCGCCACCCCTCCGCACGGAAAGACACGCACCCTTCCTCAGGACGCCACTCCTCGTGTCGAAACCGGCGTCGTCGATTACGGTGGGATGCAGCAGGATCTTAGTTTATCCGGCAAGATTGCCTACGGCGAAGACCGTTACTCCAAGATCTCCTCTCCGTTGCAAGGCCGTGTCGTCGAGGTCCGGGCGCATCTGGGCGACCGCGTCAAGGCCGGAGCGGTTCTTCTGGTCATCGATAGCCCGGATATCGCGCAAGCCTATTCAGAATACGTCAAGGAAGACTCTGACTTGCAGTACGCCACCCGCTCCCACGAGCTGGCGAAAGATCTCTACTCCAACAAGGCCCTGCCGCTGAAAGACCTGAAGCAGGCGGAGAATGAACTGGTGAAGGCCAGGGCGGAGTTCCGGCGGGCCAAGGAACGGCTGTTGTCCTTGCGCGTGCCTGCCGAGGAATTGAACAAACCTCTTGATAAGCAGCAAATCACCTCTCGATTTGAGATGAAGAGTCCGCTGACGGGCATCGTGGTCGAGCGTGTGGTGACGCCAGGACAGTCGGTCGGTGGCGACGCCAACCAGGTCCTCTTTACCGTGGCGGATCTGGATATGCTGCAAGTCGTCGCCGACGTCTACGAGCGGGATCTGGCGTTGGTGAAGGAGGGACAGTTTGCCAAGGTCAAGGTCGAGGCCTATCCCGAAGTTGATTTTCCCGCGACTGTGGCCTCGGTGGGCGATGTCGTCGATCCGGCCAGCCGGACGATCAAGCTACGAGCCTGGGTGAACAATCAGGACCATCGACTGAAGCCTGAAATGTTTGCCCGCCTGCATATTCAAGTGGGCGATGCGACGAAAATCCTCGTCGTGCCAAAAGAGGCGGTGTTGGAATCCGACGGCAAACAATTCGTGTTCGTCGTCGAAGAGTCCAACCGCTACGTCAGGCACGAGGTCAAAGTTTCAAATTTCACCCCCGATCAGATGCGCGTGCTTGAGGGGCTGACGCCAGGCCAGCGGATCGTGACCAAAGGCGCGGTGTTGATCAAAGGCCAAGAAGTCAAAGGTGGCTGAACGGGTGCACCCTCCTGTCTCTCCAGATTTCCCGGGTTCACTGATATAGATGATCGCCCGTCTCGTCGAGATATCCCTCGTCCAGCGCATCCTGCTTTGCGCATTGGGACTGGCGCTGCTGTTCGGTGGGCTCTACTCGTTTCATTTGCTCGATATTATCGCCTATCCGGACCCTTCTCCTCCCATGGTCGAGCTGATCACCCAGAATCCGGGGTGGTCGGCTGAAGAAATCGAACGGCAAATCACCATCCCTATGGAGGTGGCGCTGACCGGGATGCCCGGCTTGACCGACATCCGCTCCCTCTCGATTTTCGGCCTAAGCGACATCAAGGTCTACTTCGATTTCGGCACTGACATCTTTCGCGACCGGCAGGAAGTACTCAACCGCGTGGCATCGGTGGAGTTTCCGCCCGGCGTCCAACCGGCGCTGTCCCCGTGGTGGGCGATCGCCGAGATTTACCGCTATGAGCTCACCGGAGAGCCGGGTGTCAGCTTGACGGAGTTGAAAACCGTGCAGGACTGGGAGGTGCGCCGGGCGTTCCGCCGCATTCCCGGCGTGATCGACGTCACGGCGTTCGGCGGTACGACCAAGGAATACCACGTCGACATCGATCCCGGTCGGTTGATCAGTTACGGCGTCAATCTATCCCAGGCGATGACTTCGCTGCAACACAGCAATGCGAATGTCGGTGGCAATTACCTGGCCCTGGGCGCACAGAATTACAACGTGCGGGGGGTGGGCCTGATTAACGGCATCGAGGACATCGAGAACGTCATGGTCGCCCAAAAGGACGGGACGCCGATCTATGTGAAGACGCTGGGCAACGTCAATGTCGGCAGCCGGATTCGCCTCGGGAAGGTCGGTATCGATGATCGTGACGACGTGGTGGAAGGGGTCGTCCTGCTGCAGCGTGGCTACAAGGCCATGCCGGTGCTCGACAAAGTCCGAGAGAAAGTGGACGAGCTCAACACCTGGAAATTGCCGTCCGGCATCAAGATCAGGACGTTTTACGACCGCACCTCCCTGATTAACACGACGGTCGAAACGGTCACCGATATTTTACTCAGTGGGATGGTACTGGTCTTCGTGTTGCTCTACGTCTTCCTAGGGAACTTTCGGGCGGCCGGCATCGTCGCGCTGACGATCCCGCTGTCGCTCTTGTTTACTTTCACCATGATGGTCTTGATCGGGCAATCGGCCAATCTGATCTCGCTCGGGGCCATCGATTTCGGGATTATCGTCGATGCCACGCTGATTATGGTGGAGAGCATTTTCTTTCACCTGGCCCATGCGAAAACGCCGGGCCTGACCGTGCACCAGCAGATCGTCCGTGCTGCCCGCCAGGTGGGTCAGCCGATCTTCTATTCGACCGCGATCATTGTCGTGGCTTTCATTCCCCTGTTTACAATGACGGGCGTACCGGGAAAGATCTTTGCGCCAATGTCGATCACCTATGGATTCGCCTTATTGGGCGCGCTGCTCATGGCCTTTACGCTCGCTCCCGTCCTCTGCTCCTTCTTGCTCACGGGACCAATCAGTGAAGACGATACATTCCTGGTCAAGCCGCTCAGGAAGATGTATCAGCGCACACTCGACTGGGCGCTTGATCACCGCCAAGTGGTGGTGGCGCTGGCCGCTGTCCTGTTGATGGTGGCGCTCGTCGCCCTCCAGTTTTTGGGAGGGGAGTTCATGCCGGCGCTCGAAGAGGGCAATCTCTGGGTGCGGGCCACAATGCCCGTAGACATTTCATTCGACCAAGCGGCGCGGCTGGCGACCGATATCCGGGGCATGTTCAGGCAGTCGCCAGAAGTAACGACCGTCGTGTCCCAGCTCGGCCGACCGGACGACGGAACCGATCCCACGAGTTTTTTCAACGCTGAATTTTTGGCAAACCTCAAACCGCAGGCCGAATGGCGACGGGGGTTCAGTAAAGACGATCTCGTGGCAGAGATTGAAGAACGCTTAAAGACCATTCCAGGAGTCATCTTCAATTTTTCACAAGTCATCCAGGATAACGTGGAAGAAGCTATGTCGGGCGTCAAGGGGGAAAATTCCATTAAACTGTTCGGCGCCGACTTGAAAACGATGGAAACACTGGCCGGCCAGATTGAAAAGCAAATGCACCAGATCCGTGGCGTCAAGGATCTTGGCATTTTCCGGCTGCTCGGCCAGCCCAATCTCTTGATCAAGGTCGACCGGCAGGCAAGCGCTCGCTATGGGCTCCAGGTCTCCGATGTGAATGCGGTGGTGCAGGCCGCCATCGGCGGCCAAGCGGTGACGCAGGTCTACGAAGGGGAGCGGCTCTTTGATCTCGTCGTCCGGTTTCTTCCGGAGTATCGGCAGGATGTCGAGGCGATCAGCAACATTCTGGTCAGTACACCGGATGGGGCCAGAATTCCCTTGAAGCAGCTGGCCACCATCGCCACACAGACAGGGGCGTTCATCATCTATCGCGAGAACAATGAGCGGTATATACCGATCAAGTTCAGCGTCCGCGATCGCGATCTGGAAAGCACCGTTGAAGAGGCACAGGCACTCCTTGCGAAGACCATCACGCTTCCCGAGCGGTACCGCATGGAATGGGCCGGCCAGTACGATCAGCTCAAAGATGAACAGAAACGCCTCGCCAAGATCGTTCCCGTGAGTCTGTTGCTGATCCTTTTTCTGCTGTACATCACCTTCGATTCACTGAAGAATGCGCTGCTGGTGCTTTCGGCCGTCCCGTTTGCGCTGATCGGCGGCGTGATCGCGCTGGTCGCGACCCACACGAATTTCAGCATCTCGGCGGCGGTGGGCATCATCTCGACTCTCGGCGTGGCGATCTTGGGAGGAGTACTGCTGATTTCGCGGATTGAAGACGGCCGCCAGGCGGGGTTAAACCTTCGCGAAGCGATCATGCAGGCCGCTGCCGTACAAATGCGGCCCATTCTGATGGCGACCGTCGGTGCAGCCATCGGCCTGCTGCCTGCAGCGTTGGCCACCGGGATTGGATCGCAAGCCCAAAAACCGTTGGCCAGGGTGGTGGTCGGCGGGATGCTGACCGCCGCCTTCTTGATTCTGGTGGTGTTGCCGGTGTTATATGAATTAGTACATCGTCGAACGGACCGCGAATAACGAAAGAGGAGAAACGTGCGCACGAGACTATGTGTGTGGACGCTGACCACGACAGTCGTCCTCGGCCTGAACGCCTCGCTCACATGGGCAGATCAAGCACTGCAGGGGCAGCCTGTGCCGGTGCAAATGCCGTACGAGATGCCGCCGCAGTTCCAAGATGCCCCGCCGGCGGTCACGGTTCCGCCGAATACCAAACCGCTCACGCCGGAGGAACTCCAACGCGCCGAAGCCTTACTCCCCTTACTCGAAGGTAAGCAGGAATTCTGGGCCATGGGTGAATTTGTGCATCTCGGGGAATCCAGCGTGCCCGTGCTGATCAAGGCCCTGAGCATGCCAGGGCCGCGAATCCGCTACAACGCCATTGAGACGCTCTCGATGCTGAATGCCGCCTCGGGGGTTCCGGCATTGATCAATACGGCGAAGGACCCCAATGAACTGCCTCGCGTGCGCGAGCATGCGCTGCGGGTCGCGATTCGCCTGGATCCCTCAAAAACGCCGGAGGCCATTCAGGCCATGGCGAAGGACCAAAATTCGTCCATCCGCAAGTCGGCTGCCTTTGGCTCCCGTTACGTGCGCGACAAGGCCGTCGTCCCGATTCTCATTGGAATGATCGCAGATGACGAGCGCTTCGTGGCCTTGTCTGCCGTGCAATCACTCTGGATTTTGACGCTGCACGAGACCGAATTCCATGACTGGGACGCGTCGACGAAAACCGACCGGCAGGAGTGGATGGCGGAGTGGATGGAATGGTGGAACGGAGAGAAGGAAACGTTTCAGATTCCGGAGCCCCGTCGGAGGTCGTCAAGAACCCAAGGCTGAAGGGCGCCTTGCGGGGTAAAAAAACCGTATGTTATACGTGTCATGGCCGGCATTGACCGGTCGATTTCAGTAGGACGATCTTATGCCCGTGCTGCCGATTGCAAAACTCGGAAATCCAGTGCTCCGGAAGGTTGCCGCTCGAGTGGATCCGCGCGACATCCGGACCAAAGAGTTCCAACAACTCATCGATGACATGTTCGAGACCATGCTCGAAGAGCCAGGGATCGGCCTGGCGGCACCACAGGTGTCGCAGTCCATTCAGCTCGTGGTCATGGGCTGCGAGGGGGAAGGCGGGTTTCCCACGACCACGCTCATCAACCCGACAATCGTCTATTACGGCCCGCAGCAGGTCGACAACTGGGAAGGTTGCCTCAGCGTGGACGGCTTCAGGGGAAAAGTCACTAGGCCGGCAGTGGTGCGTGTCCAAGCGTTCGACCGCGATGGAACATCCATCGATGTCGAAGCCGATGGGCTCTATGCGGTCTGCATTCAACACGAAATGGATCATCTGATCGGCAAGGTGTTTCTGGATCGCATGACAGATCTGTCCACCCTCACCCAGTTGAGCGAGTTCGAGAAGTTCTGGCGGAAAGAGCCCACCCCGGTCATTTGACGCGTCATGAGGAATGGGCGGGCGGCCGACTGTGGACACGTGTCGTTCCCCATGCCGTATAGGTAATTTCTCGGAAAACTTCCGCTCCGGTTATCATCGTGAAAACCTTATTGCGCGTTCTTCAATATCTTCGCCCCCATCGCTCGATGGTCATCGGCACATTTGTATTTGCCGGACTGACCACTGCGTTCGAGCTCGTGCCGCCGTGGCTCATCAAAATCCTCATCGATGACGTCATCCAGGCGGGCAAGACGCATCTACTGTCACTCGTCTTCGCGGGTCTCTGCACCGCATACGTCTTGCGGAATATCTGCGCATCGGCACGAATCAAGCTGAACAACAGCCTCGAGCAGCAGATCGTGCATGATCTGCACGTGCAGGTGTTCGCCGCTCTTCAGCGCTTGTCGATCAGTTTTTTCGAGAACCGCTCGACGGGCGAAATCATGTCGCGCGTCTTGAACGACACCGAGCACATGCAGCGCATTTTTGTAGACGGCCTCGAGGAAATCATCACGGCGGGCTTGACGCTCGTGGGCATCATGACCGTCCTGTTCTGGCTCAATTGGAAACTGGCGCTGCTCGCACTCGTCCCGATCCCGTTGCTGATTCTCGGGGCCATCGCCTTCACCAAGCGAATCCATACGCACTATAGGAAAATCCGGAAGGGGTCCGCCGAGTTGAACGCCTTGCTGCAGGATTCACTGGCCGGCATCAGAGAAACCATGGGATACAACCGTCAGGCCTATGAACAGGAGCGGTTCGACGGCAAAAGCGACCAGTGCCGCCGCGATACGCTGAAGGCCATGTATCTGTGGTCATACTACTCGCCGGGCATGATGCTCGTTGGAAGCCTGGGAGGGGCGCTCGTGCTGTGGAACGGAGCGCAGGAAGTGCTTCAGCTGCATCTCTCGGTCGGCGAACTTGTGATGTTCATGTCCTATCTGGCCCTTTTTTATGTGCCCATCAATCAGATCCATTCTGTCAATCATATGCTGCAGCACGCACTTGCCGCGAGCGAGCGTGTCTTCGAGGTCCTGGACATTGTGCCCGACGTCAAGGACGAGCCGGGTGTCCGTGCCCCGGCAACCCGATTGACTGGGGAAATCGAATTCCGGCAGGTGCATTTTCACTATCGGCTCGAGGCGCCCATTCTCA
>JAICVE010000013.1 GCA_025935475.1 Nitrospira sp.
ACTCAGGCGTTTGCCGTAGCCTGGGAGTCACACTGCGATGGACGAGAGATCTCCGGTATTGATCACGGCATGGACGGTGCTGATGACTCTGCTGGTATGTCTCAACGGAGCGCAGGGAGCCGGGAAAACCGAAGTCATGCCGATGGTCAAGGCAGCGCCAACAGCGGTGGTCATTGAAGCGACGGGGAACGAGCCGGAGCTTCGCAAGCAGCTACGGAGCAAAAATGCTGTCACGGAACTCGGCACCGCACGTGTTCCGTTTTCCCAGGCGCCGACGGGCAGCTACGGATTCATTGCCCCGCAGGCTCTCGGGTTGGGCCTGGTGACCCAGAGTCCCGACCTCCTGCTGGAACGCAGCGCTCCTGCGTTCAACGCGTATGAAATTCACAAACTCGCAGACGGCAGCGGCATGGTAGTGGGATTCATCGAGAAAGCGCTCATTGCCCAGGTGACGCCGGAGAGCCGGCCTCACCACATTCGGCTTGCACTGTGCTCGAATCGATCAGATAAGACGCCGTACATCGCCGCCGTGCCGCTCACCAAGCTCATGGTCGATCGGATGCCGGTCCGATTGGAGCCCAAGGTTGAGGATGGTCCAGTCGTGCTTGAGATGGATTTGCAAGGGACGGCCAACCGCAAGTCCGTGCCAGGGATTCAGTAGGGGTGGACCTTCCTGGTCTCCCCTCCCACGCTGGCGTGTTTCAACAGACACTCGTCTCACGTTCAGACCTCCGGCGGCACCAGCCACGGCTAACTCCGTACAGATGTCGCGCGTGCGCTATTTCCAGCCGAGTGTTTTTCCCGGATCTTCCCGGCCTTGTTGAACCGCTTCCTTCTAGTATCCAGCTTGCCGGCGCGATCATCTGTTGTTGCAATCCGCTTGTTTGGCCATCTCGAGAGGACGAGCGTAGTCCTCAATGGTTTCCTCATGATGATCCTGCCCGGCTGCTTGCCTAGAAACCAAGTTCCTTTTCGAGATCCGATTGGCCCTTCTTGAATTGTTTCTTTTCCGTCGCGTCTTTCTTCTTCGTCAGCGAATCCATCTCCGCTTCACGCTTTTTTGCAGCCTCTTCCTCTCTCTTCCTTGCCGCCTGGCGCGCCTCTCCCTCCTTTTGTTCCTTCAGAGATGCGACTTGTGCGGCTCTGATGGCGTCGTCCGACACGGTCGACCACGACAGGCGGTAGCCCGGGCGCTTCAAGACAAGGTCCTGATAGAGGACGACATAGCGTGTTGGGTAGCTGCGCTGGCCGATCTGGCGTTCTTCCAGCACATAGACCGTTGGAGCACCGAAGAACTCCGGTTGAAATTGTTGGCGAATCATCGTTGCCATACGCTTGACCGTTGCAGACTGTAGCTTCTGGAAATATTCCGTCGTGGCTTGCAGGTTTGCGGGATCGGGCATCTTTTCTTGCTCGAGTTTTTTGATCTCTGCTTCGGTAGCTTTATCAAGCGCTTCTTGTTCGTCTTGCAACTGGTAGCGATACGTGCCTTGAAATTCGTCGAGCTTGAGTGGACCCTTTTTCGCTTTACCCTTATAGAAAGCCGCCGCACCGTCCGTTCCTTTGCTCACATACGATAGCCAACCGAGGGTTGGGTCACCTTCGTAGAACAGAGGGGTGGTGTCAGGTGCCACCGGCATCGAGAATTTGGAAGCATCAGGGGGTACATCCGGCGTGAGTCCTGTTTTTTGTTGTGACGACGCGACTCGGCGTCCCAGCAAGGTGATGACGCTGCCTTTCCCGTGCATGATTGCTTGCGCAACAGCTCGCCGCACGTCTGGAACCGGATCGTTGGCCGAAGTGGCAAGCGCGTCCACATCCTGATCCTGCGGTCCGATCATGCCCATGGCATCAGCCGCGGCAATTCGTAGCACGACCTCATCGTTCTTGAAGAATTTCACAATGGTCGGCACATACGCGCGTTTAGTTGACGAGCCCAATGTATGCAAACTGTCTTTGACGATGCCCACCACCTCTTTTCGTAACGTATCGCAATTCGCCTCCTTCGCTGGCTTCTTCCCGCAACTCTTCACATACTTCTTTACGACCTGCCGTTTGGTCAAAGGTGGGGGTTGCGGCGGCGGGTTGGAACTCGGATCGGTCACGGGACCTTTACCCGATAGAGAAGTGGCTACGGCAAAGCCGGGAATGAGCACGGCGACGGCCATCACTAAGATAATTGTCAACGGCGTCTTCATGAGTCTTCCTCCCGACGTATCCATAAGCACCATGTCAGTTGAAGAGCCCTAGGAACCAGTCCGCGATCTGCTGTGCTTCCTGTTCCCGCTCTTTATCATTTGCGATGTCCTGCAGCGCTTTTTTGGCGCTCGGATCGAGTTTGCAAAAGGGCAGCCGCTTGTTTCGTTCTTCGAGCAATCGCTTTAACTCTTTGTCATAGGCGACTAATTCTTCCTGTATCCAATCCTCGACTGTTTGGCTATACCGCCAATCAGCTGAGCTGTGGGCGTCACAGGCGGCTCTGTGCACCGACTCATGGTCGTCGATGGCTCCACGCAGGCAGGGGGTTGCGGCAGAGTCAATGAGTGTGAAACAACCGAAATCATAGGTGGTTGCACCAGCAACTGTGGCCTTGGGATCCTTCACAGCGTTAATTCGTTGATTGACCGCTTGAGAAATCGTGCTTCGAATCGCTGGAGTCAGCGTCTGTTTGCTCCCGCTATAGGGCTGCTTCTGCGTCTGGAATTCCTGGAGTATTGCGTACAAGCTGTTAATGCGGCTATCGAGGTCGCGTTCGTCCTGTACGCTGCAGCCGCAAGCAATCGGGGTGTTCAGGTTCTGTTGAATCTGGGCGTCCAATTCTTCCTTCGTGAGGCCTTGCGCATTGGCTTGCGTATCGGATGAAAACAGTGCGAAGACCATCAACAGCCACAGCGTGTATGTCCGTGAATTCAACATTCGCATGGATTCCCCCTATATCATCACAGCCCGTTGCAGTATAACGATGGCGTGAATCGGCTAACGTTGCGCACGTTGTTTGTCTGTGCCACTCTCCTCGCGGTGACCGCGGTTTCCTATGCCAACGCGCTTCGGGGTGCCTTTCAATACGACGACTTTTATACGATTCTCATAAACCCGCATCTCAGAGACTTGCACACGTTTATCGACCATCTGGATCACATGGTTCGTCCGGTATTGCATGGAACCTTCCTGCTGGATCGGTTCCTTTATGAAAATACCCCCGTGGGCTACCACCTGCTGAATCTGTTGTTGCACCTCGCCTCCGGTTGCCTCGTATATCTGATTCTCACCTGGGCCGTAACAGACGAGATTCCGTTTGTCCCGTTCTGGACTGCTCTCTTATTTCTTCTCCACCCCCTCCAGACGGAAACCGTGACTTATATTTCCGGACGGGCCTCGGGTTTGATGGCGTTTCTGTACCTCTTGGCCTTCTTTTTGTTTATTAAGGCCTCTGTCAAAAGGAATGATGACGCGATCAACCGACTCTACTTATTGGGCGCGATCGCCTCATTTCTTTTGTCCCTCGGCTCCAAAGAGACAGCGATGACATTTCCCCTTGCTCTGCTCCTCTGGGATGTCGTGATACGCCGGCTCAAGGGTGTCGCTTTACGCAGAACCTTTCTTTTCTGGCATTTACCGTTTTGGGGCGTGCTGCTCGCCATAGCTGTATGGGCCTGGTGGCATCCTCGTTATCGTGAGCTCGCCCAGTTCAGTCTGGAGATTCGGCCCTTTTGGGACAATCTCTTGAGCCAAGTCCATGGAACCGTCTATGCGCTTATGCTGTTCTTCTGTCCGTGGAAGCAGAATTTCGACCATGACCTTTCGGAGTTCCACTCTCCGTTCCAATGGCCGTTGCCTCTCGAACTCTTACTTCTTGGCGGAATGGTGACAGCTTCGGTGGTCGCCGCTCGACGTTTCCCTCTCATCACCTTCGGCCTGGGGTGGTTCTTCATTCAAATCCTCCCCACAGCGCTGATTCCGCGTAATGACCTGTTAAGCGAGCGCAATCTTTACCTCGCCTCAGTCGGTCTGATGCTGGTGATCGTCATGCTCGGCACTCGCGTCGGGCAATGGCTCCCCACATGGTCACCCCGTCCTCACCTGGTTCGGCTCGGCGTAAGCGGCGTCTCACTGACGGTTGTTCTGGTGCTCTGCCTTGTGACGTTCCAGAGAAATGCTCTCTATCGCGACCCAATCTTGCTGTGGTCCGACACAATTACGAAATCACCGCAAAAGGCCAGGCCGCATAATAACCTCGGACATGCGTATGCACTTCGGGACGACTGGGAACGAGCGATCGACGAATTTCGCATTGCAGTTCAATTGGACCCCGATTATGCGTTTGCCAAAAACAATCTGCGTGACGCCTATCTCCACCACGTTGGACGACTGTAGGTGCGAAGCTATCCGTGTCCCAATGCCATCTGACCATATCGCAACAGCCTGGTCGCCTGCTCCCAGCGATCCATGACATTGAGTCCTACAAGAAGTAATCGCTGTCCGTCTTTGAACATGCTGGCGATAAGACAGCGGCCGGCTTTGCTGGTGTAGCCCGTCTTCACGCCGTTCACATCCGGATCGACCAGCAGTTCGTTCGTGCTGTGCAGCGACATCTTTCTGGCCCCGTCCACCGTGGCGATGTCACGGACCAGCGTCCGCACCATCATGGAAAAAAATGGTTGTTGCAGCGCCTGTTCGGTGAGCTTCGCCAGATCGGCCGCCGTCGAATAGTGCTCTGGAGCGTCAAATCCGCAGGGATTGACGAAATGTGTGTTCGTGAGTCCCAGGTTGCGAGCCCGTTCGTTCATTATGGCGACGAATCGCTTGTCGTCCCCTCCGATATGCCAGGCGACGGCCTCGCAGGCATCGTTCGCACTCGCCACGAGCATGGCCGTCAACAGATCCCGCAGGAGGAACTCTTCTCCGGGCTGGAAAGAGAGGGAAGAATGATGAACCAGCGCGCGGCGGTCGATCTTCACTACCTCGTGAAGCGGCGCGGATTCCAACGCGACCAACGCGGTCATGATTTTTGTGAGGCTGGCCGGCGGAAGCCGTCGGGTCGCATTCTTCTCGAGCAAGACGCGTCCTGAATTGAGCTCGACCATGTACAGGGCGGCCGCCTTGATGACTGGTCGTTCCTGTCGATCGGTGAGGGAGTCTGCAGCGAGGCCGACGCCAGGCGACACCGGCGCCTGGGCCATCATTGCCCAAGCGACCAACAGTGCCCTGCCCAGCAGCCGCCAGTCCATGCCGCCGTTCGCCTAGTGCCCGAACAAGCCCTTCATGAAATTGGTCGCCTTGTCCACCCCTGATTCGGCCGGCGCTTCAGGTTCCGGCGCTGGAGTCTCTTGTGGCGTCACGACTTCAGGCCTCGAGCCTGACTTCCTGGTGCTGGGGGGAGGTGTCCCGCTCATGTCTGGACGACCCATCGGCTGACCAGGACGGCCCATGCCCATACCGCCCATCATGCCGGCCATGTCGAATTTCGTGAACCCATCAGGAATCTCGAAGAGCTTTGGATCTTGTCTGCCGATCTGGAGGTTACTGAGTTCAGTCAACATCCGCTTCTTGTCGTTGCCTTCCTTGTACAGGAGATCCTGTTTGACGTTGATGCCCTCTCTTGTCCGCCATGAAAAGCCGCCATATTTCTTGCCATCCGTGCTGGTCGCGATGGTCTTGTACTTCGTCACCCTGACGCCGCTCAATGTTTCTTCTCCCATCACCGTGTCTTCGTAGGTCCATTGCGACGAATCATTTCCTTTAGACGGACCTCCTCCGATCGGATACTCCATGTACATGTTCTCGGTTGGCATGAGCATCCACATCACTTTGTTGTCATACCGAAAAATCTGCACCGCGCCCTCGCCCGAGCCCGTCAGCATTTCCTTGCGCTCTTTGGTCGGGGTCACAAAAATCTTCTGCTTTGTCGTGCCTTCTTCATTTTCAATCGTGGCATCGGCCGAATATTCGGCTTGAGGACGATTCATTGGCGCCGCCTGCGCAGGCACCCAGGCCGAGAGCGTCGCAAGAGCGATCAGGGCGACGAGAATCTGTGGCATGGCAAACTCCTTTTGAAGTTGTTGAGGTGGGTCCAGTCTGTTCAGTCGAACGGTGTTATCGGATAAAAACGGACGGCGAAGGGTATCGCTGGAAGGACAGGAAGTAAAGTGGGTATTTCAGTAGGAAGAAGCTACGGGAATGACCAATTGGTGCCCGCCTCACTTTCCCGATTGCTGAATCAGCTTCGCCACGAGTCCAGTCCAGCCTGTTTGGTGGCTGGCGCCAATTCCGGCGCCGTTATCTCCGTGAAAGTACTCATAAAACAGGAGATGGTCCCGCCACTGGGGATCCCTTTGAAAGAGCGCTTCTCCGCCGAACACCGGGCGCCTCCCTTCGGTATCGCGAAGAAAAATGCCGATCAGCCGTTGAGAAAGCTCTCGTGCCACTTGCCAGAGCGTCGCGTGCTGTCCTGAACCAAACGGATATTCCACCTGGTACTGATCCCCGAGAAAGTAATGAAACTTTTGCAGCGATTCGATCAGCAGGTAGTTGACGGGAAACCAGATCGGGCCGCGCCAGTTGGAGTTCCCGCCGAACTGGTGAGTGCTCGACTCCGCCGGCTCGTAGTCGACCCGGTGTTCATGCCCCATGACGTTCAGCACGTAGGGATGATCCTTATGGTACCGAGAGAGAGCGCGGATGCCGTAGGGGGAAAGGAACTCATTCTCGTCGAGCAGATACCGCATGACCGAGCGCAGCCGGTGCCGGTTGACGAGTGAGAGAAAGCGACGCACACCGCCCTGATAGGTCTGTGTTTCCACGTGCTGGGAAAATTCCGGCCGATTCTCGAGGAACCACTGCATCCGATGTTTGAACCGCGGCAGACGGTCGATCAGCGTCGAATCGAGGGTTTCCACCGCGAACAGCGGGATCAATCCCACCATGGAACGGACTTTCATGTGGGTCGTGTCTCCGTTTGGCAGATGCAGCACATCGTAAAAAAAACCGTCAGTGCGATCCCACAGCTCGATGTGCTTGCTGCCGATATTGTTCACAGCACGGCAGATGTACACGAAATGCTCAAAGAATTTGCTGGCGACATCCTCGTACGCCCTGTTGTCACGGGCGAGCTCGAGCGCCATGCTCAGCATGTTGAGGCAGTACATGCCCATCCAGCTCGTGGCATCGGACTGTTCGAGGTGCCCTCCCGTCGGCAGCGGGGCGCTGCGATCGAAGACCCCGATATTGTCCAGGCCGAGAAAGCCGCCCTCAAAAATGTTCTTGCCCTCCGTATCCTTGCGATTGACCCACCAGGTGAAGTTCAACAGCAGTTTGTGGAAGACTCGTTCGAGAAAGACCCGGTCGCCGATCCCTTTGCGTTTTTGCTCGATCTTGTAGACTCGCCACGCCGCCCAGGCATGCACCGGGGGATTGACATCTCCAAAAGCCCATTCATACGCGGGGATCTGACCGTTGGGATGCATGTACCACTCCCGGAGCATCAGCACGAGCTGTTCCTTGGCAAAAGTCGGATCGACGAGGGCGAGCGGGATGCAGTGAAACGCCAGGTCCCATGCGGCATACCACGGATACTCCCACGTGTCCGGCATGGAGAGGACGTCCGCATTGTAGAGGTGAGTCCAGTCGGCATTGCGGCCATGCTCTCGCTCGGGCGGTGGTTCTGGTCCGGTGGGATCGCCCTTCAGCCAACGACTCACGTCATAGTGGTAATACTGCTTGCTCAGCAGGAGACCGGCGAAGGCTTGCCTCTGGACGCGTCGGGCGTCTTTGGACAGGCGGCGGGGAGCCAGCGTGTCGTAAAATTCGTTCGCTTCATGGATCCGGGCATCGAAGACCGCCTCGAAATTCTGCCGCGCGAAGGTACCCGCATGCGGCAGAGCCTCATTGGTGAGGCGCAGCCGGATGCTGGCCGTGCCGTTGGGCGGCAGGGTCAGTGTGTATTGGGCCGCGGCTTTGCTGCCGACCTGGTCAGGATTGATCGCCGCCTTCTGTCCATTCACGACATAGTCATGAAAGCCGTCCTTGGAATACTGAGGGCCCTCTTCGTCGTCATACAGGCGTCTCGAGTTCGTGTCGTTTTCGGTGAAGAGGAGCGTCGGGTGTTTCTCGCAGAGTAAGCGACGCAACCCGTAGTATTCGTGAACGGTCTCGATGACACTGGCATCCTCAAGCGGCTCGCCTGCATGAAAACGCGGACGTCTGATATCGGAGCCCCACGACCAGGTGTTGCGATACCAGATGGTGGGCAGCACCGTGAGTTCTGCTGTGTCAGGCCCACGGTTGACCGCCTCTATGTGTATGCAGATGTCTTCGGGAGAGGCCTTCGCGTAGTCGACGAAAACATCGAAGTAGCGATGCTCCTCGAAACAGCCCGTGTGAATCAGTTCGTACTCAGGCTCGAGGCGGCTACGACGTCGATTCTCTTCGACTAACCGTTCATAGGGAAAGGTTGTTTGCGGGTACTTATAGAGGTACCTCATGTAGGAGTGGGTCGGCGTGGAATCCAGATAGAAGTAATACTCCTTGACGTCCTCGCCATGGTTGCCCTCATGGCCAGTGAGGCCGAAGAGGCGTTCTTTCAAGATCGGATCATGACCGTTCCAGAGCGCGAGGCCAAAGCAGATGTACTGGTGACGGTCACAGAGGCCGGCGAGCCCGTCTTCATTCCAACGGTAGGCGCGTGATCGCGCGTGGTCATGGGGAAACGCTTCCCAGGCGGTGCCGGAGGCACTGTAGTCTTCGCGGACGGTGCCCCAGGCGCGTTCGCTCAGATAGGGACCCCAGCGTTTCCAATGCTGTTCGCGCCGTGCGTTCTCTTCGAGACGTTGCTCTTCGGCTGTGAGAGGGGAACGTTTTTTCAGACGAGGTTGTCGGCGTGAAGCCATCAGGCACCCTTCGCAGGAGGATGACAAGACATCAGTTGGCCAGTCACAATAGAGACAGGCAGCCTAGTGGCGCCTCCAAGTGGAGTCAAGCGACCAGTGCAAGGCAAGAACGGCTCAGAAGACTCAGTGATCATTCCCCCATTTCGCTAGAATGTTTCCTAGTTCTGCATTTCCTGAACCGGCGAACAAATAGGATGAGGTCATTATGATCGAAATAGTGATCGTGGTGCTGTGCCTGCTCGCCAATGCGCTCATCGCCGGCGCTGAAATGGCTTTTGTTGCCGTTTCCCGTCCGAGCCTCCGCGAATTGGTCCGTCAGGGACACACGAAGGCCGACATCCTGCTTCGCCTGAGGGAACGTCCCGAACGGACGCTCGCTGTCATGCAAATCGGCATCACTCTTGTCGCCGCACTGGCAGGAGCCGTGGGGGGAGCGGGCGCCGAGGAACAACTGAGCCCTTTGTTTGAGAAATTGGGCGTTAACGAGAGCACGGCGGATACGCTGGCCATTGCCGTAGTGGTCGTTCCACTCACGTACTTCACGGTCGTCATCGGGGAACTCATCCCGAAAACACTTGCGCTCAGACACTCCTTGACGGTCGGATTGGCAGCGGCTCCATGGCTGTCGTTATTCGATCGCGTGCTTGGGCCGCTCGTGACCATCTTTGAATGGTCGACCAAGAGCTTGCTCCGCATTCTTCGATTGACGAGGGCGTCGCAAAGCGCAGGTCGCGGTGAGGAGACGCAGGTAGCTACGGTGGAGCTTGGCTTGCTTTCCAGCCAACACCGCCAGTATGTGATGAACCTCGTCGATCTCGAGCGCAAGCGGGTGAAAGACATTTATTTGCCCTGGAAGCACGTCGTGAAAGCCGATGTCCGGCTGAGCGCGCGTGAGGTGGAGACGATCCTGCTCGGCTCCGGCCACACACGTGTGCCGGTGCTCGATGAAGAGGCACTGGTTGGCATCCTAAACGCGAAGGAGTTTTTTGCCCTCCATGCCACGGGATCGGAGCAGTGGCTGTCCCTCGTGCGGTCGGCCGTCGAACTGCAGGACCATCTGCCCTTGTTGGCGGGCCTGAGGATGCTGCAGGACCGGCGTGTGCACATGGGCATCGTCTATTCCCACCAGACCCGGGTGGGAATCGTCACTCTCGAGGACATCCTAGAGGAAGTCGTCGGCGAGATTTACGATGAAGACGACGATGGAGCGCTGAAAGCAATTCTCACGGCTTCGCCCAAGACGAGGGGATACTGGAGTGAAGTTTCTCTCGGGCCTTCACGACACCAGTAAGCCGACGCCGATCCACAGAGTTTCTGCACATTGATGCGTGCCTTGTTCCTGATGTGTTGTCTATCCGGCCTGGCGGGCTGCTCGGGCATTCTTCCTTCCACGCCGCTCTCAACCACTCCTGAGCGCTCATGCGCGCCACTCCATCCCACGCGGTTTCAGCCGCAAATTGAGGAGCCCGCCGGCGATGGTCAGCCGGAATTGTCCTTGTCCGCGCAGTCACTCGAGGTTGCGCGAGTAATGGATGTGCTTCCGTTGCTGGCCCGACGGACGGCGCTCGAGCGCGCCGGCGAGACACACAGCATGGCGTTCCTGGAATTGGAGCAATCACTGACCAACCGCCTGTTACTCACCTTGTTTGAAGTCTCCTCAGTGACGGCCGAGTTGGTCTGTGAACGCGATCGGGCTGATCAGGTGGCCGATCGAATGGACGAAATCGATGCCTCGTTGGTCAAACGGCTCACCCTTGCTTCAATCGTGATTGGCGGAGTTGCCGCGGTCGTCTCGGGCGGCCTGGGTCTGGCCGGCGCCGCCAGCGACGCCAGCGATGCCGCTGCCCTGGCCGGCGGCGTCGTCTCGGCAGTGTTCGGCGGCACCGCTCTCTTTGCGGGGTCAAAGCAACATTTTTCTCATGAACGCAATCTGTTGGGCGAGTTGTGGGAAAACCCAGAGCAGTCGAGAGCCTTTTCCCCGGCCATCTGGCGTTTTCTGCAGGGGCACCGGACGAACGAAGCTCGCAACACTCGACAAGAAATCATGCAGGCCTGGCGTCAGCAGGGCCGCCTCGGCGAACCTGGCTCGGCGGGAGAACAGGAGCGAATCGCACTCATATTCGGCCCGGGCGGCACCTATACATCCACCGACCTGCGCGCCCGCGCCTCCATGTTGGAGACATTCGAGGCGCACATCCAGCTCCTTTCGGAGGAATTGGAAGCGTTTCTACGCGAGATCATCCAACGGCGGATTCAGGAAGAACCGCAGGAAAGGCCACCCTCATGACGACCGCACACAATCATGCGTAAAGGCCGGCGCACATGTTCATGACATAACACACAGAACAGGGACAGCCGCCATCCGAATTCACATTTTCAACTCGACTTTTTGGACGAAGCTCGATCGCCTGGAGCCTATAGGGCGTCGTTCTCGTGCTGTGGATATTCCTTCCGCGTGTCCACAGGATTCAGAGGATGCTGGGCGGCCCAATTGACGATTCAGGGGCGTGAGGCAGGCGCTTCCACGAGCCGTATGCTGTAAAGATAGTGATAAAGGCCCTGCCGCGCCAGTAACCCGCTGTGCGTACCGGACTCCACCACGCGCCCCTTGTCTAGCACCAGAATCCGATCGGCCCGTTGAATGGTCGTCAATCGATGCGCGATGACTACGGTGGTGCGGCCTTTCATCAGGCGCTCGAGCGCTTCCTGAACCAGTCGTTCCGATTCCGTGTCTAAGGACGACGTTGCCTCATCGAGCAGCAAGATGCGTGGATTCTTGAGCACTGCGCGGGCAATCGCAATCCGTTGTCGTTGCCCGCCTGACAGGTTGATGCCCTTTTCGCCGACCAGCGTCTGATACTGATCGGGAAACCCCATGATGAAGTCGTGGGCGTACGCCGCGCGGCTCGCCTCCTTCACGGCCTCTTCTGTCGCGTCTCGATTCCCGTAGCAAATGTTATCGAGAATCGTCCCCCCGAAGAGAATCGTCTCTTGAGGCACGAGAGCGATCTGGCGATACCAACTTTCCAGCGTCACCTGACGCAGATCGATTCCATCGACAGTAATGCGGCCTGCAGTCGGATCGTAGAAGCGATGGAGCAGATTCATGACGGTGGTTTTGCCTGCACCCGTCGGACCGACGATGGCCACAAGTTCGCCCGGCTTCGAGTCGAAAGACACGTCTGTCAGCACGGGTTGGCGAGCATCATAGGTAAAGCCGACGTGCTCGGCCACGATGTGGCCGGAGACCGCGGGCAGGGCGATCGCGTTCGGCAGGTCACGGATCTCCGGGTAGGTATCCAGGATTTCAAACACACGCGCCGTCGCTCCTTGAGCCTCTCGAATCTGAGCGAAGACCCGGGCGGCCGAACTGAAGGGCCCGATGAGGATACCGGCGAAGAGCACAAAGGCGAACAACTCGCCGGGCGATACAGCGCCGTCGATGACCTGACGCCCTCCGTACCACAAGACGGCCGCCGCGGCGGAAAAGGTAAGCAGACTGATGACCGGAATAAATACGGCCATGATGCCGGCGCGCCGCAGGGTCAACGACAGGCTCTGTTCGACTTGTGCCGAAAAGCGTGCCTCCTCCCGAGTGGTTTGGACGAACGATTTCACGACGCGAATGCCGGCAATGACTTCCTCGATCAACGTGCTGAGCGCGGCGGTCTGATCCTGGATCGAGGTGGAAAGCGACTTGAGCCGGCGGCCAAAGAGTTTCGCCACAAACACGAGCAGAGGCAGCAAGACCAGGATCAAGAGGCAGAGGCGCCAGTTCATCGCGAGGAGAAAGCCGATGCCTCCGACGAAGGTGACGAGCTGCTTGGCAGTGTCGATCGGCGTCTCGGTGACGACCGATTGAATGACCGTGACATCGTTCATGAGGCGGGAGAGCAGCTCGCCGGTCCGGCGCCGGGCAAAAAACCCCACCGAGAGGGTTTGCAGATGCGCAAAGAGATGGCGCCGAAAGTCGGCCACGATGTGTTGGGACACCGATGCGGTCAAATAGCTGTGTCCCATCGAACAGAGCCCTTGAATGACGACCAACCCCAGGAACAGGGCAATGAGGTTGTTCATTCGGCCGGCATCGTGCTGGACGGTGATGACGTCCCACAGCGCTCCGGCCAGGCGCAGCAACGCGAGATTGATGGCGGCGACCGTCATCACAAGCAGGCCCGCCAACATCATGCGGAACAGATACGGTTTCAGGAATGGACGAAAACGCGCAAAGGTCGACATGGCAGCGGGTGAATGTTAGAAGACCCTGTCACAAAAAACCAGTCGGGCGTTGCCGACATTCGAGAGTCCAGCGAAGACGGGTAAGAGGCGAAGGATCGAGACGATGACCTTAAATTTGTGCGATGGATTCGATGAGGTTCTTGTTGACAGCCACGAAATCCGAGCGGTCTTTATCGTTGACGACAACATCGGTGAGGCTGATGAACAGCCGTTGCTCCTCGTTGATTGCGTCCGAGACGCGGTTCCGCATGGGCGGAATCAAAAAATCGCCCACGTACACGCAGTTGACCGTGCGGACGCGAATGCGAACCTTCTTGCCTTCAGGCACAGGTTCCTCCTTCCGGATCCGGTATTGCGATTAGCTTTTACGACGTAGGAACTTTTGACGCCGGCGCAACTTTTTATACTTGTGCTTGCGCATTTTCTTGCGGCGTTTCTTGAGCACGCTGGCCATACGGTGTCTCCCTTACGAGCGCGAGTCTAGAAGTTTTCCGCCGAAATTGCAAGACAACGGCGCGATCATACTGTCGTATGTCCACGAGACGTCACGCGCTTGACCTGCCTGATGCGCCGTTCTTATACTGCGCACACGATGCAGGTCTCGACACGCTTCAGTGTTGCGCTGGCGATGATTGGTCTTGTATGCAGTGTCGGCGCCGGGTGTGGCGGCAAGACGATTCAGTATCCGGAAGACCATGAGCGGTATCTCCGCATCGACAAGGCCGTGGAATCACTCCGTGAGGCCTACGTGGGCAAAAATGTTTCCGGTCTGGCCGCGCTCATGGTGCCGATGGAGGCCACCGACCGGTTGCAACAGGAAGCCGAGAGCGATTTCGAAACCTTTCACGACATTGTCATGGATTTTCGCGTCGAACGGATCATGATCGACAACGACGACGTCGATGTGTATGTGCACTGGTCCGGATTGTGGAAAAAAGATCCCGAGGATCCCGGCATGCGTCATCGCGGCCATTCGCGCCTGCAGTGGGTCGGCACGCAATCGATTTTGTTGCGCGGCATGCAGGGCGATGTGCCTTTCGGCGCAAAGGGTCGTCAGGCGTTGACAAGCCAATCCCCTCTGCCATCCAAGAAGTAACTGCCATGCGAGCCCGCCGGTCATCAGCTCCGCCCGCAGCCGACTTTCTCGTCATCGGCAGCGGCGTCGCCGGTCTGCGTGCAGCGATCGAACTCAGTCGAAGCGGTCGAGTGCTGGTGCTGACCAAGGGCCATCCGCTCCAGAGCAGTTCGATTCATGCACAGGGCGGTGTCGCGGTCGCGTTGAGCGAAGAGGACGACGTCGCCATTCATTTGACCGACACGCTCAAAGCCGGTCACGGGTTGTGCCGCAAGGAGGCAGTGCGCGTACTGGTCGAAGAGGGGCCGGCTCGGATTCAGGAACTCATCCGATGGGGCGCCAGCTTCGACAAGGCCGGCGGCAAATTTGCCTTCGCGCGCGAAGCGGCGCACAGCCGAAGCCGTATCCTGAGAGCTCGCGGCGATGCGACCGGAAACGAGATGGTGCGCGTGTTGATCGGTGAAGCGATGCGGCAGCGACGCATCCGGCGGCTGGACTATCATTTTACCGTCGACTTGATCGTCGAAGGCGGTCGTTGCGCGGGGGCGCTTGTGCTTGACGAGCATTCCGGGCGCCGGTTCCTCCTGCCGGCCCGGGCCGTCGTGCTGACCACCGGCGGAGCAGGACAGATCTTTGCCCGAACGACCAATCCGGCGAACGCGACCGGCGACGGGGTGGCGATGGCGCTTCGGGCGGGCGCGGTGCTGCAGGACATGGAGTTCGTCCAGTTCCATCCGACGGCCCTGTACCTGCCTTCGAGCCCGCCTTTCCTGTTGTCAGAGGCGATGCGTGGAGACGGAGCCCAGTTGCGCAACAGCAAGGGTGAAGTGTTCATGCACCGGTATCATCCGATGGGGGCGCTCGCTCCGCGCGACATCGTGTCGCGCGCCATTTGGGCCGAGATGGCAGCGACCAAATCCCGGCATGTCTATCTGGACGTCACGCATCTCGGCGCCGAGTTCGTCAAACGGCGATTTCCGACGATCTATTCCACCTGTCTTCGGTACGACATCGACATCACCGAAGAGTGGATTCCGGTGTCGCCGAGTGCTCATTACATGATGGGCGGCGTCTGGACCGACCTCAACGGCGCGACGACGGTTCCAGGCCTGTTTGCGGCGGGCGAAGTCGCATGCAGCGGGGTGCACGGCGCCAACCGGTTGGCGAGCAATTCCTTATTGGAAGGGCTGGTCTTCGGCGCCCGGGCTGCAGGAGCGGCGGTGGCCTATGCCGACCGTCATGAAATGCCGTCCATTGCTACTCATGAAGCGGCCTTGTCGCACGAACACTACGGCTCGTTGGACGACGCGGAAAAATTGCGGAGTTCGCTGCGCCGGACGATGTGGGGACAGGTCGGCGTCATCAGATCTGGCGAATCGCTCATTCGTGCCTGCGCGCAGCTGTCGCGTTGGTCGCAGCTTGTCGCGCAACCCTTTTCTCAACGGGATGCGCTGGAAGTGAAAAATATGGTGCAGGTCGCACAATGTGTCGCTGAGGCGGCGCTATGGCGCGAGAACAGCATTGGCGCCCACTACCGAGCGGACTTTCCTCAAGCCAAACGGCCTGGGTGGCAGCAACATAGCCGATTGTCGATGGGGGATGGAATCACCGGAGCGGCGCCACGGAAATCTCGCGGTCTGCTGCTGGCGCTGAAGGGGCGAGCTGGGTGACGGGCCGCTCGGTAATTACGCCATCGCGCACGAGGAAGGTCCGGTAATAGCGCAGCACCTTGCGGACGTATTGTCTGGTTTCGTCAATTGGCGGCAACGATTGATACCGATCGACGATGTTTTCGCCCGCGTTATAGGCCGCTAGAGCGAGCGGTAGGTTGCCGTGGAACCGATCGAGTAGTTGTCGCAGATATTTCGTGCCGCCTCCCACATTCTCGTCCGGGTCGAACATATCCCGCACATCGAGCCGCACCGCAGTCTGGGGCATGAGCTGCATGAGCCCGATGGCTCCGGCTCGGGACACCGCGCGAGGATCGAAGTTCGATTCTGCCTTGATGACGGCGCGAATCAAAGCCGGATGCAATTGCTGTTGAGATGAATGCCGCCTGATTAGCGGTTCTAATTCACGCTCCGACAGGATGGAATGGAAACGCGCCGATTCGACCTCGATTTTACGGTAACGGGCATCGGAGGGGACGTTCGTGAGTGAAATGGTCCCGTTGGGGCTGACATATTGGTAGATTTCCGCTTGCAGTCCCGCCGGCGCGAGCCATGCCGATGCGACGATGACCGCGCCTATCATGGCCATTTGGCACCGCGGCATGTGAGAATTCCTGATCATACGCATCCCCACGATAGCAGCCTGTCCCAGCCTGTCAAGAAAATGCAGATCCTATGCCGGATGTCAGCATAAAATTATCCAAGTAGAACAATGGGATCGAAAGTGGACCCGCTCACGATTCGAGAAATTTCCGGCGCTGAGCGACAAAAATTTGATGAAGGCGGCCGGTCAGGGACCCGGGCATTCCATGGCCAATCGGCTGCCCGTTCAGCTGCGTCGCCGGCATCACCTCCATCGTGGTATTGCTGAGAAA